>JACQEE010000203.1 GCA_016200725.1 Chloroflexota bacterium | reverse complement strand
TGACGAGCGTCGGGGTTCGCAAGCGACCGCGAGTGGCCATCATTCCGACCGGCTCCGAGCTCGTGGCGCCCGGCCAACCCGTCAAGCGCGGCGACATCATCGAGTACAACTCACTCATGCTCGCGGGCCAGGTCACGCAGTGGGGTGGCGAAGCGACTCGACTGACCGCAGTCCGCGACGACTTGGCGCTGATCCGCGATGCCGTCCGCGCTGCGCTCGCTGAGCACGATGTGGTTGTGATCAACGCAGGCTCATCCGCAGGCTCCGAGGACTACACAGCGCCCGTCGTCCAAGCCCTCGGGCAACTCCTCATACACGGCGTCGCCGTCCGCCCCGGCCATCCTGTCGTCCTCGGTCTTGTCGATGGCAAGCCTGTGCTCGGCATCCCCGGCTATCCCGCCTCGGCGGTGCTGACCGCCGAACTGTTCATCGAGCCGCTCGTCCGCCGCATGCTCGGCCTCCTGTCCGCGAAGCCTGCGTCTGTACAGGCGGTCATGACGCGCAAGGTGCTCTCACCGATGGGCGAAGACGAATACCTGCGCGTGAAACTCGGCAAGGTCGGCGACCGCCTCGTCGCGGCCCCGTTGGCTCGAGGCGCTGGCATCATCATGTCGCTCGTGCGCGCCGATGGCCTCGCCCACATCCCGCGCTTCTCCGAAGGCGTCGCTCCTGGAGACAACGTGACGGTCTGGCTCCGGCGGCCGCTTCACGAGATCGAGCGCACCATCGTCGCTATCGGCTCCCACGACGTGACCCTGGATTTGCTCGCGAGTCACCTCAAGCGAAGCGGCGAGGGTGTCTCGCTCTCTTCCTCCAACGTCGGCAGCCTCGGCGGCCTCGTTGCCATCCAGCGCGGCGAAGCGCATATCGCCGGCACGCCTCTGCTCGACGAGTCGACCGGCGAGTACAACATCGCCTTCGTGAAACGTCACCTCCAGGGCACACCTGTGCGTCTCATCAACCTGGTACATCGCGTCCAGGGCCTCATGCTCCCGCGCGGCAACCCGAAGCGCATCCAGTCGCTCGCCGACCTGTCGCGCCCCGACGTCCTCTTCGTCAATCGCCAGCGCGGCTCGGGGACGCGGGTGCTCCTCGATTACAAACTGCGCGAACTCGGCGTCGCGCCGCAGTCCGTGCGCGGTTACGAGCGCGAGCAGTTCACCCATACTGCCGTCGCCGCCGACGTCGCCAGCGGCACCGCCGATGTCGCCCTCGGCATCCTCGCCGCCGCCAGGGCTCTCGACCTCGACTTCGTCCCACTGCTCAAAGAGCGCTACGACCTCGTCGTGCCGAAGGCCTTTCACGACAGCGAATTGCTCCAGCCCCTCTGGCGCGTCCTTGCCAGTGACGCCTTCCGCCGCGAGACGGAGGCCCTCGGCGGCTACGATGTCTCGGAAATGGGACGGGTTCTGGCGGATTTCTGAGCCTGTCTCTTGTGCCGACAGGCTACAATCAGTGGCATGGCGACCGAGCAGAAGCCTGGTGTGCTGCGCAGCCTCCTTCAGACTTGGCCCGCCGAGTACAACTTCCTGCGCCCTGGATACTGGTTCGGGCAGATCAGCGCACGACCCCTTGCACTCTTCCGCATCCTCTTCGGCGCGCTCCTGCTGAAAGACGCGCTCTACCACATCCCGCTCGCGCACGATCTTTACAGCGATGCCGGCATCCTGCCGCGGAGCGCGCTCCTCTCGGGGTACGCGCGCCCGGACCGTTTTTCGCTGATGGACTCCTTTCCCGCTCCCTGGATGGCCCTGGCTTTCTTCTCTATCTGGGCACTAGTGATCGTCCTCCTCATCGTCGGCTACCGCACGCGTCTCATGTCCATCCTCAACTTCGTGCTCGTCCTCTCCGTCCATGAGCGTGATCCACTTGTCCTGAACGGTGCCGACACGGTGATGCGGATGCTCGCCTTCTGGATGATGTTCATGCCGCTCGGCGAGTACTACTCCGTGGACGCGCTTCGGCGGCGATTCAGGCGCTATCAGAGGAGCGGCGCAGCAGACGACGTACGCGTCGAGGAGGCTCCGCGGACTGCATGGGCTTTCCCTGTCCGTATGATTCAGTTGCAGATTGCGCTGGTCTACCTCTTCACTGCGGTGCTCAAGATACCAGGCGCGGCCTGGGCGAATGGCGACGCGGTCAACTATTCCCTGCAATTGCAGACGCTGACCTCGCCCGTGGGGGACTGGTTCCTGGGCTGGTCCCCGCACTGGCTGATGGCCCTGCTCGACTACTTCACGCTCTTCGCCGAGTGGGCGTTCCTCTTCCTGGTCTTCGCCCCCTACGGGCAGCCGGCCTTTCGGATCAGCGGCCTCATCTTCGCCGCCATGCTCCACCTCGGCATCGCCGTGTTGATGACCATCCCCAACTTTTCGGCGGTGCTGGTCATTTCGTTCATCCTTTTCTTCGAGGGGAAGTGGGTCGAGCGGGGCGATCGGTTGCTGCGGAAGGCTAGCGGGCCTGTCGTCATTCCGTCCTCGTTCGGCGTGCACCCCCTGTTGCCCGTGCTCGCCATCACGCGTCCAAGCGAGGTTGCGCTCGATCAGGGGCATCACGATTTCCGCGACGCCGACGGCTGGTGGGCAGCCGCTGGCGGCGGCGAGCGAGTGGAAGGTGTCGCGGCGTGGCGTTTGGTCGCGGGCCAGTTGCCCTTGAGCCGCCTCTGGTCCTGGACGCTCCGTTCACGCGGCGTGCGCCGCTCACTCTGGTACGCGATGCGCCGCCTCGCCGAGCGGTACCCTGCTGTGGCCAGTTCCGCCACCGCTGCTGCGCAACCCGAGGCACAGCGTGCCAGCAGCCGTGTGCGCTGGCTGCAGGCGCCTGTCGCGTTCGGTCTTTCCTTCGTGCTCGCCAATGTTGTTTGGTACAACTTGATCACGGTCACGAGGCAGGGCAAGCCGGTCGTCGACAAGATGCCCTCGGCGCAGACCAAATTCGTCGATTATCTCGGCCTATGGCAGAACTGGGGGATGTTCGCCCCGTTCCCGAGGAACTTTGACGGCAGGATCGTCATTCCCGGGCACTTCGAAGACGGGACCACGTTGGACCTGAGGACCGGGGATCCCCTGAGGAAGGATTTGGACCGCGGCGCCTGGGGGCCGAATGCCCGCTGGAAGTCGATGGATGACCGATTGAGTACGCCAAGCACCTTCCCCGTGCTCAACCGCTGGGCGTCCATGAACTGTGTCGAATACAACACGACGCGGAATCTACCGAAGGGCCGCCGCCTCGCCACGCTTGAGATCGTTTTTCACTTTCGGCATTCGCACAAGCCGGGCGAACCGCAGAATCCTCTCGAGGACCAGGTGCTCTGGAAGCACTATTGCCTGGACGAGTACAAAGCCCAAGCCGGTTTCTAACGAAGCGTTCGCCGCTCGAGTTCCGGGCCCGGCACCGGGCAACTTTCCATCTGGCCGAACCAGCGGTAGCGATGCCCGGCGATCACGTCGTATGCCCAGTTGCGGATGAAAGGCGGCACCGCGAGCAGCACCGTCAACGCCGGCCATGGCCAGCGCAGGTAGCGGAGGATCCGCAGCGATGCGCCGGACTTCGTGTAGCGCTTCTTCCCCACGATCAACACGATGCTCGTGAAGCCTGACGCCGGGAGGCCATGTTCCCGCAACATTCGTTGCCCCGCTTCCGACTGCAGCGTCGCGAACCGCACGCGTGCCTTTGGATCCCGCGGCAACACAAAGTTAACGCTGGCGTGACAGAAGTTGCACACCCCGTCAAAGAGCACCACTGGCCGTCGGTCCGTCATCGCTGCCATCTCTCAATCACGTCTCTAGTTTCATCATAGCAGAGGCGTTCTACGGACAAAGAAGAAGGCTCCCTGGGATTCCAGGGAGCCTTCTTCGCGATCGATTTGCTACTTGGGGGCGCCACCAGCGGGAGCGCCGCCGCCACCGGCAGGAGCGCCAGCGGGAGCGCCGCCGCCACCGGCAGGAGCGCCAGCGGGAGCGCCGCCGCCACCGGCAGGAGCGCCAGCGGGAGCGCCGCCGCCAC
>JACQEE010000202.1 GCA_016200725.1 Chloroflexota bacterium | reverse complement strand
GCCATCTGCTACATGGTCATGCGCGACCGGTTCGACAACTTCCTCACTGACAAGGCTCGCGAAGCCGGTGTGGAAGTCATCGACGGAGCGCGCGTCGATGGCGTGAGCATGGACGGCGATGGCTGCACGGTGCGATTAGCGGAGGGCACGGTGCGCTGTCGAGTGCTGGTGGGCGCGGATGGCGCAAACAGCATCGTGGCGCAGTCGCTCGGCCTGATGCGCGATGCCGATCTCGACCTGGCGCTGGAAGCCGAAGTCAAGGTGACATCCGAGGTGCAGGAGCACTGGGCGGCGACGGTCGCGCTCGATCTCGGCATGGTCAAAGGCGGCTATGGATGGGTGTTCCCGAAGGGCGACCACCTCTCGGTAGGAGTAGCAGGGCAGAAGCGGTACACGCCGCAGTTGCAGCAGTACTACCACGACTATCTCTCCTCGCTCCACCTGGGCGCTCACGAGGTTGTGTCGTTCCGCGGCCACCACATCCCGCTGCGACACGACACTTCGCCGATCGTGAAAGGGCGCGCGTTGCTAGTGGGCGACGCGGCTGGGCTGGCCGACCCCTTCAGCGGCGAGGGAATCCACCACGCGATCAAGAGTGCGCTATTCGCGGCGCCAGTCGTGGCGGACTACCTGGAGGGCAAGGCGCAGGACTTGTCTGCATACCAACGGCGAGTCGATAGGGAGATCATGCCCGACCTGCGAGCATCGGCGCGATTCCTGAGAGCCTTCTCGGCAGCCCCCGCGATCTTCATGCGCATCACCGAGCGGCTGCAGCGGCCGTTCGATGCCGGGTGCCGGATGGTCCGCGGCGAGATAACGTGGAGCCATATCATGGATCGCACCGGCCCGTTCCGGCTGGTGCTGCGGTTCATGGACTAGAGCAGGAGAACCTCGCATGCCTCTGGTGGCAATCGTGATGGGCAGCAAGTCCGACGAATCCTTTATGCAAGGAACGGTCGAGGTGCTCACCCAGCTCGGCGTCGAGCACGAGACGGTGGTTATCTCTGCACACCGGACACCGGACAAGTTGCGCGAGTGGTGCAAAGGCTTGCGAACTCGAGGCATCGAGGTGGTCATTGCTGCGGCGGGCGGAGCGGCTGCGCTACCCGGGGCAGTGGCGTCGCACGTCACGCTGCCTGTCATCGGGGTACCGCTGGCGACGAGCGAACTGAAAGGCGTCGATGCGCTCTACGCCATCGTGCAGATGCCGCCGGGGATCCCGGTGGCAACCGTAGCTGTCGGCGCGTGGGGTGCCCGCAACGCCGGTTTTCTAGCAGCGCAGATCCTTGGCCTGAAGCACGACCGCATCCGGCAGGCCTACGATAAATACCGCGAAGGGCTCCAGAAGTAATCGGAGTGTTGGCCCTGCTACAATATCTCTCTGCTTTGCTGCCTAGAAGGAGCGCCCGGCGATGATCGAGCGCTACTCCAGGCCCGAGATGAAGCGGGTCTGGTCGGAAGAGTCCAAATACGACAAGTGGCTTCAGGTGGAGATTGCCATCTGCGAGGCCTGGGCTGACTTAGGCGCCGTGCCGCACAGCGCGCTGCCTGCCATTCGCAAGGCCTCGTACACGATGGATGGGATCGCCCGAGCCTTCGAGGAAACGCGCCACGACATGACGGCGTTCCTGCGATCGGTCTCGGAGAGCGTGGGTCCGGACAGCCGCTTCATTCACCTGGGCCTGACCTCGTACGACGTGCAGGACAACGCGCTGAGCCTGCAACTGCTCGATGCCTGCACCATCCTCGACCGCGATATCGACGCGTTGACGGCGGCGATCAAGGCACGAGCGCTCGAACACAAGCACACGATGTGCATGGGGCGCACGCACGGCGTACATGCGGAGCCAACGACGTTTGGTCTCAAGTTGCTCGTCTGGCTCGAAGAGATGAAGCGCAACAAAGAGCGCTTGCGACAGGCCCGCGAGGCTATCGCAGTCGGCAAGATCTCGGGGGCGGTGGGCAGCCACGCGACGGTGCCGCTCGAACTCGAAGACCTGGCGTGCAAGCGCCTCGGGCTAAAAGTAGCCGTCGCGTCGACGCAGACGCTGCAACGGGACCGGCACGCGCAGTTCGTGGGGACGCTGGCGATTGTCGCCGCTTCGCTGGAGAAGTTCGCCACCGAAATCCGCGGCCTCCAACGCACCGAGGTACGCGAAGTAGAGGAGCCGTTCGGCGAAGGGCAGACTGGCTCATCGGCGATGCCGCACAAGCGCAACCCTGAACTGTGCGAGCGGGTATGTGGATTGGCGCGCGTCATCCGCGGCCACTCGATGACCGCCCTCGAGAACGTAGCGCTGTGGCACGAGCGCGACATCAGCCATTCGTCGGCCGAGCGCATCATTCTGCCCGATTCATGCCTAGCGCTCGATTACGTCCTCGACCTGTTCACGTTCGTGATGCGGGAACTGCGGGTGCTCCCTGACCGGATGAAGTGCAACCTCGAGTCGTCCGGCGGGCTGGTCTTTTCACAGCGCATCCTGCTCGCGCTGATCGAGAAGGGACTCGCGCGGCAGAAGGCATACGAACTCGTGCAGCGAAACGCGATGCGTGTCTGGGACACGGGCACGTCGTTCCGCGAACTGCTCGAACGGGACCGTGACGTGGCGAAGCATCT
>JACQEE010000227.1 GCA_016200725.1 Chloroflexota bacterium | reverse complement strand
ATCGCAAAGCGCTGCGCGATGTGGTCGAGGCCGGCGTGACGGTAGGCGCGCAGGTCGTCCGCGATCTGCTGCACAGACCCGTTGTGCGTGAGGCGGTCTTTCCCGAGCGGCTTGTCGGTGATGCGAATGAACTCGGACTGCAACGAGACGGTCAGCCGTTCCTTGCGTCCGTAGCGCTTGGTGAGCGCGCGCAGATCGTCTATCGCCGCCTTGAGTTGTGGAGGCGTGAGTCGCAGCGGGTGCCAACCATCGCAATGCTGCGCGGCTCGACGGCGAGCGACGCGGCTGTTGCCACCGACCCAGAGCGGTGGGTGCGTCCTCTGTCGTGGCAGCGGGTTGATGTTGACCTTGGGAATCTGGCAGTGCTTGCCATCGAAGCCCATGAACTTTCCGGACCACATCGCCTTGAGCGCGACAAGGTACTCGTCGGTGACCGCGCCTCGCGCTCGCCACGGGACGCCCAGCGCCTTGAACTCAATCTCGACATCGCCGCCACTGCCGACGCCGAGTATGAGGCGGCCGCCGGAGAGTTGGTCGAGAGTGGAAACCAACTTCGCGGTGAACACGGGATGGCGGTACGGGACGACAAGCACAGCGAGGCCGAGTTTGATGCGGGACGTCATCGCAGCCAGGTAGGAGAGGGTGACGAAGGGCTCGAACCAGTGCGGGCCCATCCGCGAGAGAAAGGGTTCCCCGGTCACCTGGTGATCTGGGACCCAGATCGAGTCATAGCCGAGCGCCTCGGCGCGGAGCGCGGCGTTGACGATGCTATCGCGCTGCGCGTGGTGAAGGTACGTGGGGACCGCGATGCCGAACCTCACGTGACACGCCTGGCAATGAAGAACCCGGACTGTGAGCCTTCTTTCTCGAGCGCCTTGATGTACCCGAGTCCGGCAGCCAGAGAGTGCTTCAACCGCGCCGGGCTGACGCTGCCGGTAGCCTGTGCCTTCTGTCGCGCCTCCATCTTGTTCTTCAAGTCCTGGACCGCCAGCGGCGTCGTGGCGCGCCATGTGAGCACCTCGAGGCCAACACTCTGGAGGTGACGTATCAACTGTGGCAGCGTGGGCGCGATGTATGGGGCGCGTCGCATGACAGGACGCATTGACGGCGGGAGCGGGCCGGGCTGGTCGTGCATGACGAGAAGGCCGGCTGGGGCCAGCACGCGGGCGAGTTCGGCGAACAACCGGCCCTTGTCCCGAATGTGAATGCTCGCATCAAGCATCCATACCTGAGCGAACTGTCCCTTCTTGAACGGCAATTGGGTAGCGTCTGCCACGCGGTAGGTGACCTGCTTATCCATGCCGACCATCCTGGCGAGAGATGAGGCGACTTCTACGCGGATAGGGAGCAAATCGACGCCCGTCACGCGGCACCCGTAACGGTCAGCGAGGTAGCGAGACGGGCCACCGAGGCCACAGCCAACGTCGAGAATAGCGTCGCCGCGGTTAGGCGCCCCGTATTCCTCCATCCCTTTGATAACGGTTTCGAGCACGAGAAGACCTCCGAGGGTCTGTACATCAAGCCCACGAGAGTAGAGGTCCCGCGCGGTGAACTTTTTCGCATCGACGCCCTCACGGACGAGGCCTCGCATGATCGAGTCAATCGAGGACATCTCGCCATAGAAATCGGTCAGGCGGCTGGCAGCGCGATCGGCGGATGTGGCCTCCGGTCTGGCAGTCATGGCATCACCTCACTCGCGATGTTGCGCTTTCGATGCATCTTCACGGCCAACGAGTTGCACAACCTGACGACTCCACTATTTGACCAGCGGGACTACATCTTTGATGAACCGTTCGAGTTGCCGCATGAACTGGTCGCGCCCGAGGAACTGGTGCGGGAAGCGGATCATGGCGTGCTGGACGCCAACCTCGGCGAGTTCGTTGAAGCGCGCGGCGATCCGCTCAGGCGAACCCTGGAAACCGCTGCCGCGCATGCGCTCGGGCAACTCGACGCCGTCTAGGAGGCCGTCGAGCAAGACATGGGATCCGGAATAGGAAATCGTGTAGCCATCAAGTCCTCGCTTGCCGCGCAGACGCTTGATCTCGGCGATGCCGCGCTTCATCTCCTCGACGGGCGGGTACAGCGGATGCCAGCCATCGCCCATGAGCGCAGCGCGACGGATCGCGGGCGGCGCGTTACCGCCTATCCACACGGGAGGGTGTGGCTTCTGCAGCGGCTTCGGCGAGGCCTTGATGCCATCGAAGTTGAAGTACTTGCCCGAGAATTTGGGGTCTTCGGCCGTCCAGATCTCCTTCAGGACACGGAGGTACTCGTCGGTCATCTCGCCGCGCTTGGCGAAGTCGAGGCCGAGGCCGGCGAACTCGCCGGGGACGTAGCCGCCGGCGCCCGCGAAGATGACGCGCCCCTGGCACATGACGTCGAGTGTAGCGATCATCTTCGCAAGGATCACCGGATTGCGATAGGGCACGATGATGACGTCCCAGCCGACCTTCACGCGCTTGGTCTTCGCGGCGAGATACGAGGCAGTGATGATGGGCTCGAACCATTCGGGGCCGAGGTAGTCGAGGTAGTCATCGGGGATGGCCAGGTGGTCGGCGAACCAGATGGAGTGGTAACCGAGGTCATCGGCGGCTTGCGCGGCCACGGTCATGAACGCGGTGTCGCCGTCGATGCGGTACGAGGGGATGGCGATGCCGAATTTCACAATCTGCTCCTGCTATTCAGACTTTCGGCAGGATGCGCTTGGAGATGAGATCGAGTTGCTTGAGCATGAGGTCGGGCGTACCGTCCTGGACGCCGATGCGGAAGAGGATGCTATCAAAGCCGAGTTCCTTGAAGCGTTGGACGTCCTCGATGACCTGGCCGAGTTCACCTTGCAGCGGGCCGCGCCGGTCGCCTTCGATGGCTCGCTCAGTTACCAAGCCGAAGAGCCCGCTGTAAGAGAGCGAGGGCACCTGGCGGCGTCCCAGGCGGTCGCAGAAAGCGTGCAAGCGCTTGATGCCTTCATCGATGCGCTCGAAGTCGAGGCCGACGGGGTGCCAGCCATCGCCAAGTTCGGCGACACGGCGGAGCACCCGTGGGCCGGCGTTGCCGATCCAGATGGGTGGGTGCGGACGCTGTACGGGCTTAGGGTCGTTGACGATGTCTTCGAAGGAGAAGAAGCGGCCATCGAAGGCGGCGCGGCCATCGCCCCACATGGCCTTCCACACGCGGATGCACTCGTCGGTATAGTTGCCGCGCAGGAAGTAGGGTGCGCCGAGCGCCTCGAACTCCTCCTTCACGTAGCCGCCGCCGACGCCGATGATCAGACGCCCCCCGGAGACGATGTCGAGCGTCGTCAGCATCTTCGCGGCGAGCACCGGGTGCCGGTACGGCGCGACGAGAACATCGGTGCCGAGGCGGATGCGCGGCACGAGCGCGGCGACGTTGGACATGAGCGTGAGCATCTCGAACCACCGGCCGCCCATGCGGGGAACGTCATAGCCTGGTAGTGCAACGTGGTCGGCGAACCAGAGGGCATCGAACCCGAGCGCTTCAGCGCGACGCGAGAAGGCCACGACCGTCTCGTAGTGCGCGTACTGCTCGTAATAGGGAACGGCGACGCCGATGAGCACGGGGCTTCATTGACCTTTCGAGGAGTGCCGGTTCGCGGCCATGATAGCGATGTCCCATCGAATGCCGCAATGTCGCTGATGATAGGCCCAGGAATCAGGCTGGCGCGTATACTGAGCGAGAACCCCTATGCTCCGCTTTTCCGGGGCGACTTGTGAGATTCACCATGCGTATACCCCATCGACGAGCGATCCTTGCCGCGTGCGCTGTCGCGGCTGTCGTCGCGCTGGCAGTCACAGCGTGCGGATCATTCCGCACGAGCGGCAACAGCACCACACCGGGAGGCGTCCCCAAGGACCTGGCGAAGGTGTGGGAGGCCTACGACGTCCTCAAGAAGAATTATGTCGACCAATCGAAGGTGAATCCGGCGATACTCACCGACGCTGCAGCGCGAGCAATGATCCAGGCGCTGAATGATCCATTCAGCGCCTATTACACGAAAGCGGAGTACCAGAGCGCCTTCGACAGCATCGAAGGGCAGTTCCAGGGCATCGGCGGGCAACTCACCTCGAAAGATGGTGTAGTGGTGATCGACTCGACGGTGCCAGGCGCCCCTGCTGAGAAGGCAGGGCTCATGGCTGGCGACGTGATCAAACGTATCGAGGGGAAGGAGGTCGGGGAGCAGTCGCTCGACGAGGTGATTAAGCAGATCCGGGGGCCGAAAGGAACTATCGTCCACCTCCAAGTCCTGCGGCCGAGCACTTCGCAGACGCTCGATTTTGCCATCGTGCGCGACGATATCAAGACGGTGACAGTGACCACCACGATACTGAAGGACGGAATCGCGCTGTTGCACATCAGCCAGTTTGCGGCGCCCACATCGGAAGACTTTGGAAAGGCGCTCGACCAACTCACCGCGCAGCAGATGAAGGGGCTCGTCCTTGACCTCCGCGACGACCCAGGAGGGCTCGTCCCAACAGTGGTTGACGTCGCCAGCCAATTCCTCAAAGACGGCCTAGTGCTGTACGAGATCAACGCTGCGGGCAAGCGGACGGACTGGAAGGTTTCGGGAGGTGGGAAAGCCCTCAACGTCCCGCTCGTGGTATTAGTGAACCACGGCAGCGCAAGTGGCAGCGAAGTGTTATCGGGAGCGCTCCAGGACCAAGGACGGGCTAAGATTATCGGGGCGCAAACCTATGGCAAGGGTGTCGTCAATCAGCGGATCCAGCTAACCGATGGGTCGGGGCTCCTCATCAGCACCGCGAAGTGGTACACGCCGAACGGGCACCAGATCACCCAGAAGGGGATCACGCCGGACATCGTGGTCGACCGCACAGCCGACGACATCACCGCAAAGCGCGACCCCCAACTCGACAAGGCGCTGCAGGTGCTGCAAGGCCGGGCTTCAACGAGCGCACTGCTCGAGGCGGTCTCCGGTGCCGCGTAGGCCCACGCCCGTCGCTCCGGTCAAGCCCGCGACGCCGCAGAAGGTCGAAAAGGGTGACGACTTCAAGGTCATCACGGTCAATCGGCAGGCGCGCCACGACTACGAGATCCTCAACACCATCGAGGCGGGCATCGTGTTGAAGGGCACGGAGATCAAGTCCATCCGCAACGGCCGCGTGAACATCCGCGACGCCTATGCGCGGCGTGCCGGTGACGAGATGTGGCTGCACGGGGCGCACATCGCCCCATACGAGGCGGCGGGGCAAGCGAACCATGAGCCTCTGCGCGTGCGGAAACTGCTCCTCCGGCGAAGGCAGATCGACGAACTGGCAACGCTCGTCGAGTCGGAGGGGCTGACGATCGTGCCGCTGCGGTTGTTCATCAAACGCCACCGCGCGAAGGTAGAGTTGGCCGTCGCTCGCGGGCGTAAGAAGTACGACAAGCGGCAGGCGATCGCGAAGCGGGAATCGGACCGCCGCCTCCGCGAGGCTGTCCGGCAGCGAGCGTGAGCGTACGCGCGCGGCTGCTATACTTATGTCATGGGGATGCGTGGCTTCGACAGGGAAGCATCCTAACGGGACCGCGAGCCGAGATCGTCACACTTCTCGTTAAACAGGTGGCAAACAAGTAACTGGCGACAGACAACTCGCCCTAGCGGCTTAACGCCGCTACGTCTGCTGGAGGCCCCGCCCGAGGCTGAAGGACAGGCGCCGCTAAATCGGGCTAGGACGTTCCGACGCCGATACCGGACGCCCGAAACGCCATCGGCTGGCCTGACCACGCGATGCCGGATGAGCAACGGCCAGGCAAGACACAAACACCGGCTACGCTCGTAGACGTTTCGCGCGGACCTCTCTGGACGGGGAGTTCGACCCTCCCCCATCTCCACCATCTGAAGTAGAACGGGTTTCCGGCACGCACGTCTGGCGAGCCACTCCTGTTGGCGTTAGACGGGGAGACGGAGGTTGCTACTCACCCTCAACTCCCCGTCCGATAGGATCGCATCATCTCGTCGGTCCAAATACAAATCGTTCTGAGCGCAGGCAGAATT
>JACQEE010000226.1 GCA_016200725.1 Chloroflexota bacterium | reverse complement strand
GTTGATGGTGAACGCCGGCACTTCTTCAGGAATGCCCGCCTTCAGCGCCGCGAGTCGCGCCGCATACGAATCGTGGTTCAACTGCAGCACATTGCCGACTGCGACCTCGTCGACCTCCTCCGGCTTCACGTTGGCGCGCTTGAGCGCCTCTTTCATCGCCGCCGCGCCCAACTCGACCGCCGAGTAGTCTTTGAACGCGCCGCCGAAGCGGCCGATGGCCGTGCGCACGCCGCTGACGATCACTGGCTTGTCCATAGGTCCTGCTTTCCAGAAGAGGAGACGAGAGGGCGACTTCTAGGCGATGCGGCAATTGTGCGTTATGATTTGGCCGTCGTCAAGGAATTTCGCATACAGCAACAGATTTGGCGGCACTCGTTTCTCTTCCCTTTCCCTTGAGGGAAGGGGCCAGGGGGTTAGGTTTGCGCTTCATCGCCTTCCACCTCATGCAGGCCCACGAGCGGCACACCGACCCCGAGGTGTACCGCAACGAGATCGAATTGATGGTGCTCGCCGAGGACCTCGGCTTCGACGCTGTCTGGATGGCTGAGCACCACTTCCTGCACTACGGCATCGACCCCGATCCGCTGCTCCTCGCGACCCACGTCGCCGCGCGCACGAAGCGCATCCGTATCGGCACCGCCGCCAACATCCTTACGCTCGTCCACCCGCTACGCATCGCCGAGCAGGGCGCCATGCTCGATGTGCTCTCCAATGGCCGCGTGGACATCGGCTTCGCGAAGGGCTATGGTCCCCGCGAGTTCGCCGGCTACGGCATCGACCAGCGCAAGGCCGACGAGCGCTTCGCCGAGGCGATGGAGGTCATCATCCGAGCGTGGACGCAGCCGGAGTTCTCGTTCGAAGGCAAGCACTTCCGCATCCCGCTGCTCTCGTTGCGACCGCGACCTGTCACCAAGCCGCACCCGCGCACGTTCATCGCCACCACTGGCAGCGCGGCGACGCTCGGACTAGCGGCCCGGTTCAGCATCCCCTTCTACGTTGCCTATCGCGGCCGCGCTCACTTCCAGACCACGAAGGAGAATTTCACGCGTATCGCCCGCGAGCAGGGCCGCAGCGACGCCGAGATTCAGCGTGTTCTTTCGCAGGTCGCTATCATGCAGACCTCCTACCTCGCGCCCACCTCGCAGGAGTCGTACGACGAGGCGCGTGCCGGCGTGAACTGGATGAGCGATGCCGTCGACGCCGTGAACATCCCCGACAACCTCGACCAATGGCCGAAGGATCTGCAGGACGTGGTCCGGAGTTATCACAGGAACCAGGAGCGCGGTTACCGCGACTACGATAAGTACTGGAAGGGGTTCATCTACGGCGACACCGCTCGAGCGATCGAACGCGTCGGACGTCTCAAAGAGGCGGGTATCGAGAATGTGCTGATCGGTTTCTCCTTCGGTGGCCTCCCCTTCGACAAGGTCCGCCGCTCGATGGAACTCTTCGCCCGCGACGTCATGCCGAAGTTCAGGTAACCATGCTCACCATCGCTGTCCTCACCATCAGCGACGCCTCGTCTCGCGGTCAGCGCCACGACAAGAGCGGCGAGGTGATCGTGCGTCTTGTCGAGCGGGCTGGTCATCGTGTTGCTGAACGCGGCCTTGTCCCCGACGAGCGCGACCAGATCGCTGCGCGGCTGCGCGGCTGGGTCGAAAAGGGCGTCGATGCTGTGCTCACCACCGGCGGCACCGGCCTCGGCCCTCGCGACGTCACGCCCGAGGCGACTCGCGACGTCATCGACCGCGAGTTGCCTGGCCTCGCCGAGTGGATGCGCGTGGAGAGTGTGAAGGTCAACGTCCACGCCGTGCTCAGCCGCGCTGTCGCCGGCGCGAAAGGCCGCACGCTCATCGTGAACCTCCCCGGCAGCCCGAAGGGGGTCGAGGAGATGCTCGCACTCATCCTGCCGGTGCTGCCGCACGCCTCTGAGATTCTCAAAGGTGGCGGCGCCGACCACACGCCTCCAACCGCCAGCGGTGATAAGCACGAGCGTCGCCATGGCGACCTCGGCCACCACAAGCACTAGGCCTCGGCCACGCGATGCGCATCACCGTCCTCACGCTCTTTCCCGCCATGATCGAGGCGCCGCTCCGTGAGAGCATGCTCAAGCGCGCTATCGAGGCTGGCGTGGTGACCGTCGATGCCATCAACATCCGCGACTTTGCAGAGGACAAGCACAAGGTCACTGACGACTACGCCTACGGCGGTGGCCCCGGCATGCTCATGAAGCCCGAGCCTCTTTTTCGAGCGGTCGAAGCGGCGCGACGGCGTTCAGCCGGGCTTGCTTGGGTTGCGCTGATGAGCCCTCGCGGCCGTCTTCTGACGCACAAGGTCGCCCAAGAACTCGCTGCCACGTCGCACCTCGTGCTTGTTTGCGGCCACTATGAAGGCGTGGATGAGCGCTTCTGCGTGCATGGCGTCGACGACGAGATCAGCATCGGCGATTACGTCCTCACTGGCGGCGAACCAGCCGCGCTCGTCGTCATCGATGCCGTCGCCCGTCTGCTCCCCGGCGCGCTTGGCGACCCCGCATCGGCGAAGGACGAGTCGTTCGCCCCCGGCCTGCTGGAGTACCCGCAGTACACGCGTCCCCCCGACTTTCGCGGTCTCAAGGTGCCCGAGGTACTCCTCGGCGGCGACCACCAGGCCATCGAGCGATGGCGTCGCCGCCAGGCCATCGTGCGTACGCTGCGCCTGCGGCCTGATCTGCTCGACAAGGCTGGCGTCACACCTGAAGAAATCGCCGACGCGCTCAAGCACGCCGCCGAGGACGCTGAAGAATAGTGTGCCAAGCCTCGTTTATGGTATGCTATGTGGGTCAAATTTCTCCTCCCCTATCGAACTTTGCGAGCGAACAGTCATGGAACTCCGCGAAATCTCCAAGGTTAAAGTGAATCCAAAGGTTGTCGCCGTGCGGCCTGGCGACACCGTCAAAGTTGTCTCCCTCGTGAAGGAAGGTGACCGTGTGCGCCCGCAGGCCTTCCAGGGCGTGGTCATTAAGAAGGGTGGGACTGGCCCGGCTATCTCCATTACCGTTCGCCGAATCGCCAGCGGCATCGGCGTCGAACGTACCTTCCTGCTCTACTCGCCGCTGCTCGAGTCCGTCGAGTTGGTCCGCGAGGGCAAGGTCAACCGCGTGAAGTTGTTCTACCTCCGCGGCCTCTCCGCCCGCGACGCGCGCATCAAGGAAAAGGGTCGCGGAATCGCGGCGGAACTGGTTCCCGCCGAGGCGCCCGCCGAAGCTGTTGCGGCTCCTGCCGACGCTGCTGCCAAGCCCTCCTAGCTTGGCTTTTCTATAATCCTCGGCACAGGAGGCGCCCGTGCCTTACGCCGAGGTCGCCGTCGATTCGCCCATCCAGGGCCGCACCTTCAGTTACGCCATCCCGGGCGGCATGTCCGTTCGCGTCGGCCATGCCGTTCAAGTTCCCTTCGGCCCGCGCCAACTCCCCGGCTTCGTCTTCGACGTCACCGAACTCCCCGGCTACCACGAGACGCGCGACATCGCGAAGGTCATCGGCGACGAGCCGCTGCTGACACAGGCGCAGGTCAAACTCGCGAGCTGGGTCGCCGAGACATACCGCTCATCGACGTACGCCGCCGCCGCGCTCATGGTGCCATCGGGCTATCGCCAGAAGGTCGCGGCCTTCTACGAACTGCTCACCTCGCCGGGCGCCGACATTCTTTCGCAACTGGAGCCTGCTCACGGCGAGTTGCTCGCCTATCTGCATGGCCACGGACGCGTCGCGCAGCGGCAACTCGCGAAGGAGTTCGGCGGGCGCAATGCCGAGCGACTCCTCGGTCGCCTGGTGCGCAGGAAACTCGTCCAACGCACGTGGGCCTTTCAGCGCTCCGCCGTCCACGCGAAAGAGATTGGCCGCTACCACCTCGCCATGCCGCTCGACGAGGCGCTGGCCAAGGTCGGCAAGGCTTCTACGCGGCGGCGCATGGTGCTAGCGACGGTCGCTAAGGCTGGCGGCGACGGCATCCTCGCCCCCGACCTTCGAGAGGCGGGAGCGCCATCGCCCGCAATAAAGACGCTTGTCCGTGACGGCCTACTCGTCGAGTCCATCGAGCGCGTCACCCGCGACCCCCTCGCGGGGCGCACCTACAAGCGGACGAAGCCGCTGACGTTGACGCCAGCCCAGCAGACTGCCTGGAGCGACATTGAGACTGCGATGGACCGGCCTGCCCCCCCTGAACCGAGTGCCTTC
>JACQEE010000201.1 GCA_016200725.1 Chloroflexota bacterium | reverse complement strand
GCACAAGGTGATGGCGAGGCTTCAGAGTCGAGGCCACACCGCCGAGCACGTTTTCGATATTGGTATGGCAAGGGCAGACGATGACGTCATCCTCGATGAGGCACGTCGACTGGGAGCCGTGGTGGTCACCAGCGACAAAGAGCTTGCCACATACGTGAGTGTAACCGGGGCGACATCACCAACGGTCATCACGCTGCGGCTTGATAACCCTTCGGCCAGTGAACAGATTGCGGCGTTGGAAGGCGTACTGGACACGCTCCCTCCGGGAGGCCTCGATGCCTGCCTCATCACCATCGAGCGCGGGCGCTACCGACGGCGACCCCTGATGCCGTAGCCAGGGCATCAACCGCCGCGACCTGAATGCCGCGATCCGCGAGACGGCCACGCTCTGCCGCACCTGGGAAGAAGTCGTCGCCACGCTGCGAGACAAGTACGGCGACGGGACGCGGGTGGCTGTCTTCCCTTGCGGGGCGATCCAACTGGCGGAGTATTGAGGAGCGAAGGCCGGATGAGCGACTATTCCAACCGGATAGGATCTCGGCGATGGATCGTGCCACCCCGCACGACTTCGGCGTAGACGCCGACGTTCACCCCGTTGTGCTGGGCGGCCGTGCGCAAGACACCCGGGTCCTTGGGAAGATCCCCCTGGGGCAGGGTCGTCATCACGCAGCGCGGGCAGGGTCCCGTGATCCGCAGACGCACCTCATCTCCGATGGCGAGGGTACGGCCGATCCACGTGTTCTCGACGAAGCTCTTCTCCCCGGAGGCTGCCTCTACCACGATGTTGGGGCGAAACCGCCGCGCCTCAAAACGCCCTTGCGGGTAGAGTTCCCGTAATCGGTCGAGGGTGGCCGTCGTGAGCAGGTGAAGGACGGCAAGGTCAAAGAACGTGCCGGCCAGCGTCGATTCGTCGGTGACTGTTTCCCGATGGGCGAGGCCCTCGATATCGGGCCAGTACTCCTCCAGACTGGGCGCCTCGGGCGCTCTTGCCTCCAGCGCGACCTGGCGGCCGAGTGCCTGGGAGAGGATCTGGTCGCGGTCGCTCTGTTCGCTGCCGACGAGGGTGCCGTCGGGGAGCGTGATCCGAACCGGAGGAAGCTTCTCGCCGGTGCGAGGCGGCTGGGCGAAGGCACTCCGGAAATCGAAGAGGGTCGGCCACTTCCGAGGGTTCTTGGCGCTGGCGACCTTCCCGTCGGATCGGTCGACGAGAGCGTAGGCTCGATCCCCAAGCAGTCCCCGCTCGGTGACGGCCACGACGTTCAGCTCCTCCCCCATCATCGACTTGACCGGGTAGCGCCACAGGGAGACCACGGTTCCGTTCGACATGTCCCACTCTCCTGCTCGGGGGAAGCGGCGCCGCCTCGGTGAGGAGGCAGGTCGCTCTCCCGGCCTAGAAGTCATCCACGACGGTCGCGATGCTGCAGACGCCACCCAGCCGGTCGTAGGGCGACGGCAGTACGGGTCCTGTTCTCTGCCGGCGAGCGCAATCCTCCCCGAACCGCGAGCGCGGGTGCGATGCAAGATCCGGGCAACCTGTCAGCGACGGAGATGGTGTCGGGTACGAAAGGTGAGGGCTCTGTGATCGGGAGATTTGACCGTATTACCATCGACCCCAGGATCTGCTCGGGGAAGCCGTGCCCCCGCGGCGCCGTCTTCCCCTGCGGCGCGATCCAGCTAGCAGCGTCCGCATGAGGTCTCTCTTTAGCGAGGTACGGCCGCGGCGCGATAGAGAATGCGACGAGTCACCCAGGACGACTGTTGTCGCCGCGCGCGAAGGGGGATTGTGGATGCCCGATCGACCGCAAACCTGGCATTACGGCCTCGTGGCACGGTGGTGGGCCGAGTTCAACGTGGCCACGCCCGAACTCGCTTTCTATCAGGCGTGCATCGCACGCTTCGGGCAACCCGCGCTCGATGTGGCCTGCGGCACAGGCCGCTTGCTGCTGCCCTTGCTGCAGGCCGGGTTGGATGTGGACGGCTGTGACCTGTCGCCCGACATGCTCGCCCGCTGCCACACCGAAGCGGCGCGTGCGGGGCTTACGCCCCGGCTGTATGCTCAGGCGATGCACGCGCTCGATCTGCCACGTCTGTACCGGACGATCTATATGTGCGATTCGTTTGCCATCGGGGGCCGGCGCCGGCAGGACGCCGACGCGCTCCGATGCTTCTACCGCTATCTCGAGCCGGGGGGCGCGCTGGTGTTCAACCATGAATTCCGGGACGGAGACGCCGAGGAGTGGCAGGAGTGGGCCCGAGAGAAGCGGCACCAGTTGCCCGAGGTGTGGCCGTCATCCGGTAACCGGCGACAGGCGTCCGACGGGTCGGAGATTGAGCTGCGAGCGCGCCGGGTAGATCTCGACCCGATCGAGCGGCGCACGACGACCCAGATGCGTGCTGCGCTGTGGCGCGAGGGTCAGTTGGTTGCGGAAGAGGAGCATACGCTGCAGCAAACCGTGCACTTCCGGGATGAAGTGCTGTTGATGCTGGAGCAGGCAGGCTTCGGCGATGTGACGGTGTATGGGGGCTACACGGACGCGCCGGCGACGGCGGAGCATCAGATGGTGGTGTGCATCGCCCGGAAGTGAGGGCAGATGGAAACGGACCAGCGACGCCAAGACGTGGAAGAGGTCGACCTCCCACTTGGCGGCGTCCGCATGTCGATGCCGGAG
>JACQEE010000225.1 GCA_016200725.1 Chloroflexota bacterium | reverse complement strand
GCGGGCTTAGCATGTCAAGTCAGCAGGACAAGGACAACCGTGTCGGGTTCTGGGTCACTGTTGTTAGCTTCGGACTCTTCCTCAGCGGGGCCATCCTGCTTTGGTCCGGTTTCTTATTACTTTTCGACTGGAATAACTCGCACGAGGGGTTGGGACTAGCCCTATTCAGAGCCGGACTCGCACTTGTGGCTATACCCTTTGCGCTTGCTGCTTTGTGGGCGCTTTGGATGATTACCAGCGCAGGGGTCACGTTCGGCAAATCTCTGAAAAGGCGCTCAGGCAGCCCCCATAAGCGCCGAGGCTAAGCCTCGCCCCTACCTCCCCATCCTCCATCTTGTCCCCTGCGCCGTGTCCTCCAGCGAGACGCCTTGCGACGTGAGCCGGTCGCGCACCTTGTCAGCAAGATCGAAGCGCTTCGCCTTGCGCAACTCGCCGCGCAGTTCGATCAGCAACTCGATGAACGGCGCGGCATCCGACTGCGCAGCCTTCTTCTCCTCGAGCGTCAGCCCTAGCACGCCGGCCAACTCGCGCAGCGTGGCCTGCGCCTGAGCGACCTCTCCCCCTTCGGCTGCCGCGCCATTGATCTCCCGCGACAGGTCGAACAGCGCCGCGATCGCCTGCGGCGTGTTGAAATCGTCATCCATCGCCTCGACGAACCTCTGCTTGAACGGCGCCGCGTCCACCCCTCTCCAGGTCTCCTGGAGAGGGACCCCTGGCGTAGCCAGGGAGGGTGAGGCCCCCTTCCCATCTTCTGTAGGGGCGGATTTCAAATCCGCCCGTCCCGCCCCTCTCAACCTCGCCGCCCCCTTGTCCGCCGCCTCGACCGCCTCGGTGCTGAACTTCAGCGGATTGCGGTAGTGGTTGCCGAGGATGAACAGCCGCAGCGCGTCGGCGCTGAACTTTTCGAGCGCTTCCTTCACCGTCACCAGGTTGCCCAGCGACTTGCTCATCTTCTCTTCGCCGAGTTGCAACAGTCCGTTGTGCATCCAGATGCGCGAGAAGGGCGACTTGCCCGTGTACGCCTCCGACTGCGCGATCTCGTTCTCGTGGTGCGGGAAGATCAGGTCCTGCCCGCCGCCGTGGATGTCGAGTTGCTCGCCCAGGTGATGCAGCGACATCGCGCTGCACTCGATGTGCCAGCCGGGACGCCCGGGGCCCCACGGGCTCGGCCACGATTGCTCGCCGGGCTTCGCGCCCTTCCACAGCGCGAAGTCCATCGGGTGCTCTTTCTGCACCCCCACCTCCACGCGCGCGCCAGCCTGCATCCCCTCGAGCGTGCGCTTGCTCAGCGACCCGTAGCCCTGCTTCTTCCGCACGCGGTAGTAGACGTCGCCCTTGCTCGCGTAGGCGTACTCCTTCTCGATCAGCCCCTCGATCATCGCGATGATCTGCGGCAGTTCCTGCGTCGCCCGCGGGTAGACCGTGGCCCGCTTGATGTTCAGCGAGTCCATCTCGCGGTAGAACTCTTCGATGTGCTGCTCGGCCAGCGACGACGGATCGACGTTCGTCCGCGACGCGCGGTCTATGATCTTGTCATCGATGTCGGTGAAGTTCTGGACGTGCTTGACCTGCCAGCCCTTGTGCTCGAGGTAGCGCCGCACCGCGTCGAACGTGATATACGACATCGCATGGCCCACGTGCGCGGGCGCATACGGCGTGATGCCGCACACATACATCCGCACCGTCTTCCCGTCCGCGGGCACGAACTCTTCCTTACGACTCGTCAGCGTGCTGAAAATCTTCATGTCTTTCTCTTGGGAGGGGTGGTCCTACCCTCGCCCCTTGGGGAGAGGGCTCCTGGCGAAGCCAGGAGGGTGAGGGGTGAACGCTGCGCCTAGCACCACCATACGTTCACGCGTTCAACGCCCCTTTGTCATCCTGGAGCGTCCTCGCTCCAGGATCTGCGTCCGCGCTCTTGCCTGCTCTTTTCCTCGCCCGTCTGCGGGAGAGGGTAGGGTGAGGGTCCGGACCTCTTCCCTCCCAGGGAAGGGGTAGGGGTTAGGTTTGTTCTAT
>JACQEE010000224.1 GCA_016200725.1 Chloroflexota bacterium | reverse complement strand
CAGCGTGGAGACTGTCTCGGCGAGGAGTCCGTCCGCCTCGTGGCCCGGCTCGTTCGGGAACCAGGCGGCGCGCACGACACCAGCGCCCAGGTGTATATCGAGCGCTACTTCCATCCGGCTGCTCTCCGCCAGCGCCTCGTGGCCATGGACGATGCGTTCGAGTTGCGTGAAGAGCAGCGACGCCCGCGTGATCATCGCCGCCGACCGGTCGCCCGTCTTTCCAGTGTCCACCAGCGACCGCCAGTAGGCGTCGTACATGATCGGGTCGTCGATCACCGCGGTCTTTCCGCCAGCCTGCGCGAGCGTCCGGTGTGCCTGTGATACCTGGCGCTGCACAGCTACCGGCCCAGCGCCGAAATCGAGGGCCAGGATGTACGGCCGGTCGCTGAAGTCGGCGACGCCAGACCGCGTGGCGATCCGGTGGTGCGTCGTGGCATTCGTCAGATCGAAGGCGTTCGGGCGCAGCCCGGACTTGAGCACCGACTGCGCCGCCTCGAGGGCAGGCGCCAGTTCGCGGAAGCCAGCCAACAGCGCCGCGCGCGCCTTGGGCACCGGCGACAGCTTGAACGTCGCCTCGACGATGATGCCTAGCGTGCCCAGCGACCCCACAAACATCTTCGGCACGTCATACCCGGCGACGTTCTTGACCACCTTGCCGCCGCCCTTGATCACGGCTCCGCTCGCCTCGATGGCCCGCACGCCGATGAGCCGGTCGCGGGCGGTACCGTAGGCGAAGCGGCGCGGCCCGCTCGCGTTCACTGCCAGCACGCCGCCTATCGTCGCCTGCCCCGCGAGCGGGGCCTCGAGTGGCAGCATCTGCCCGTGCTTGCCAAGCGCCTCGTTCAGGTCGCCGAGCGTGATCCCCGCCTCGACGGTGCACGTCAGGTCTGCGGGCTCGTATTCCAGGATGCGGTTCAGCCGCCGCGCCGAGAGGAGCACGTCGACGCGCTCGGGCGGCGCCCCGTAGGACATCGCCGTGCCGCCGCCGCGCGCGGTGACCGCCAGGCCCAGGGTGTGCGCGGCCTTCATCACCGCCGCCGCCTGCTCCACCGTCGTCGGCGACACGCCCGCAGCCGGCACGACGCCATCGACCGCGAAGTGCGCCAGCGCCGGTGCACCGAGCAGATTCTCCGCGCCGACGGCTGCGGCTAGTGTCGTCTTCAACAATCCGGGCTCGACAACAGATTCCGGCATGGCAAGTCGGTATTGTACAGGTTCAAGGCCGCGTCGCGCCCAACCCCGGCTAGGGCCACGGCAACCATTAGCCGTAATATGTGGCTTCGGGCGGCGCGCGATGGCATTTCAGCGGTAGTAGGCGTGCACGAAGGGGCGGCCAAGCTGCCCCTTCCCGGTTTGAACCTTCGCGCAAGTCATCGGCAAGGGGTCGAGAGGCCGGTCATTAAACCAAAGCGAAGCGGACGTTCGTGAACCAAGGCAGCAACGCTCCGTACTGTGACTCTCCATGTTCACCTAGCGGCGCGAACCTGCAGGTGCACTAGACCGTGGAAGATGAGGAGCTGCCCCGCTCAAGGGCCTTCGTAAGTAGGTTTCAGGTGTCACAGACGAGTGCCGTCGTCCCTTGACGGAAAGGTGTAGGCTGTTACGCAGAGCGGGCGATGATTAGATACTTTTAGGAGACGCTCGATGAAAATCAAGTTCAAGGTCGGTTACCTCGCTGCGTTCGCCGCCGTCGCCCTTGCCGCATTGCCAGCCGCCGTGAGCGCAAGCCACTCGTGGAACGGCTACCACTGGGCACGCACAGCCAACCCCTTCACTCTCAAACTTGGGGACAACGTCTCCGGAGCCTGGGACTCTATCCTGAGCACCACCTCCTCAGACTGGAGCCAGTCCACAGTCCTTGACACGACCATCGTCCCTGGCCAGGCCAACCCGAGAAACTGCAGGGCGACCAGCGGGCGTGTCGAAGTCTGCAACAGCACGTACGGCAACACCGGGTGGCTGGGTGTCGCCACAGTCTGGGTCAAGAGCGATACCCACATCACCCAGAGCACCGTAAAACTGAACGACACCTATTTCAACACCGCGACGTACAACACGGTCGCCTGGCGCAACCTGGTGTCATGCCAGGAGGTTGGGCACACCCTCGGACTGGACCATCAGGATACGAATTTCAACAACGCAAACCTTGGCACCTGCATGGACTATACGAACGACCCTGGCACCAACCAACACCCAAACCAGCACGACTACGACGAGTTGGCAATCATCTACACGCACCTGGATCTCTACACGACGCTCTCGGCTGCGCCGGTGAAAGGGAAGGCAGGCGTTGTTCCTCCCGGTGCGGATGCCAGCGACTGGGGCACGGCCATCCAGAACGATGCCCACGGGCGACCGATCTTGTTTGTCCGTGGCCTCGGCGGCGGCGAGAAGCAGTTGACCTGGGTATTCTGGACCCCGCCCGGCCGCTGATCGCCCAGATGCCGCCCCTTCCCCCTTGTGGTTCGCTCTCAGCGTTCTGGCGCGTTACTCCTGGTACGCTAGAGTTGAATTGGCTTGGGGAATCAGCGACACTATTGTTGTTGCGAGTTGACGCCACTGCTACACTGGCGTCGCTCAGCCGCTGACTCCAAGGTCTATGGAGCAGCGAGCACTACGTCGGTAGTCGGACCAACTGCATAGCGAGCGCCCGCTTGGATCGGCAACGACCGAGACGGCAAACGAGATGCGTTTTTGCCCTCTCTGCTTTTGCCGAGAGGGCTTTTTTTGTTGGCCCCGCACCTTAAGAGCTTCATATGT
>JACQEE010000223.1 GCA_016200725.1 Chloroflexota bacterium | reverse complement strand
TTGAGCGTGATGTAAAGCCCGGCGATCGAGAGGAAGGTAACGACGAGGAAGAGCGCCGCCCGGAAGATGTCGCGCAAGGTGATGACCGCCACCGCGGAGGCTACGGCCACTGAGGCGAGCATCCAGAAGGCAATCGATGGGCCGGTGCTGAGGTGCATGGGTTAGCGACCGGCCTCCGGACTGGGCAGCGATGCGCGGTCTCCGTAGTCGACGCCGTGGAGTTGCGGGCGCGCGAAGGCGCTGGGCTTCTTCTCGGCGGCGCGGAGTTCATCAATATGGACGACCATGCTCTTACGCGTGTAGGTGGCGCGCTCATAGGCCGTGCCCATGAAGAGCGCATCGTAGGGGCAGGCCTCGACGCAGAGGCCGCAGAACATGCAGCGGCCAGTATCGATGTCGAATACCTCGAGGCCGTACTTGTTGCCGACGTTAGGCTGCGGCTGGGGATTGGTGACGATGCGAATGGTGCCGAGGGGGCAGTATTTTGCACAGGAGGCGCAGCCGGTGCAGCGGTCTTCGTACCAAACGAACTCGTAGCCACGGAAGCGCGGCTGCGGAGTGAGACGCTCCTCGGGGTACTGCACCGTGACCGGCTTTTTGAAGAGGTGCTTCGCGGTCACCATCATGCCTTTGAGCATGCCTTCGCCGTACATGGCTAGCCTCCTCTTCCTACGACCTGGACCGCGCCGCCATGTGTACCTGTGTGCGCGTAGATCTCGCGTCCCTGAGCGGCGACGTCGCGCGTGCGGCCATCGAAACCCATCAAGCGAATGAGGCCGACGATACAGGCTGCGGCGACGGCGAAATTCACGGCGATAAGCCACTTAGGCAGGCCATCGGGGTAGGCGACGACTTCGGCGGCGGTGACGAAGATATTCACGATGGAGAGCGGGAGCAGGAACTTCCAGCCGAAGCCCATGATCTGGTCGATGCGCAGGCGCGGCAGCGTGGCGCGCACCCAAATGAAGAGCGTGAGGAACATCATGATCTTCAGCACCAGCCAGATATAGCCGGGCAACCAGAAGGGGCCTTTCCATCCGGCGAGGAAGAGTGTGGAGATGATGCCCGAGAAGCCGATGAGCGCGGCGTATTCGCCTAACTGGACCATGGCCCATTTCATGCCGCTGTACTCAGTGTGGAAGCCAGCTACGATTTCCGAGTCGGCCTCGAGCAGGTCGAATGGCGCGCGATTCAGTTCAGCGGTTACAGCGATGAGGAAGACGAGGAAGCCGAGGGGCTGCCAGAGGATGTTCGGTATCGGGTGCTGATTGGCGATGATGTCGCTGAGTTTGAGCGACCCGGCAAGCAGGATCACGCCGACGACGGAGAGGATCAGCGGGATCTCGTAGGAGACGACCATGGCGACGGCGCGCATGGCGCCGAAGAGCGAGTACTTGTTGTTCGACGACCAGCCGGCCATGAAGACGCCTACTTCGGCCGCGCTGCCAACGGCGATGACGAAGAGGATGCCGGTATCGAGGTCGGCGAGCACGGTGTTCTGCGCCCACGGGAGCGGAGCGTACATCAGCAGGACGGGAATCGCGAAGGCGAGCGGGGCCAGCATGAAGACGAGGCGATCGGCGGCACGCGGCGTGGTGTCTTCTTTGGTCATCAGTTTGATTGCATCGGCGAGGGGCTGGAGGGAACCGAAGATGCCGACGCGGTTGGGGCCGATGCGGTGCTGGAAGCGGCCAAGCAGTTTGCGCTCGAGCAGCACGACGAATGGCACGGCTAGCGCGGCCACGTTAACGATGATCAGGCTGCCGATAATGCCCATGACGATCAAGATGCCCCAGTCGGCGAAGCCCGCGCTCCGCATACCGTGGCACATCGAGTCGCCGGTGCGCGGGAAGAAGTTGATGATCCACTCGCGCCAGAAGGACATGCCATCCCAATGGCCGGGCGCCTGGCAACCAACAGGCAGGTTGTCCATCAGCGGTCCACCTCGCCCATGTTCACGTCGATGCTGCCGAAGATGGTGATGAGGTCGGCCATCTTCCACCCGACGAGCATCTCTTTGAGCAGGGTCAGGTTGATGAGCGAGGGGGAGCGGATAGCGCAGCGGTAGGGCGCGATACCGCCATCGCTGACGAGATAGAAACCGAGTTCACCCTTGGGTGCCTCGATGTGGCCATAGGCGTCGCCTGCAGGGGGCCAGAGAAGCGGTGGCAGGTCCACGCGGTGGGGGCCTTCCGGAATCTGCTCCATGCACTGCTTCACGATGCGCAGGCTCTGCCGCATCTCTTCCATGCGGACGAGGAAACGATCGTAGTTGTCGCCAACGAGACCGATGGGGACATCGAACTGCATGCGATCGTAGACCTCGTAGGGGTCGGACTTGCGCAGGTCCCAGGGCACACCGCTGGCGCGCAGGACGGGGCCAGAGAGCGAGCCATTGATCGCCACTTCGGGCTTCAGGATACCGATGTTCTTCGTACGCATGATCAAGATTTCGTTCTCACGCAGCAGTTGCTCGTACTCGTCGAGGCGATGCGGCATGTCAACGAGGAATTGCTTGAGCGCAGGCATGAACTCGGGAGGCAGGTCGTCGTTGACGCCGCCGACGCGCATGTACGTGACGGTGATGCGCGCGCCGCAGACCATCTCGAAGAGGTCGAGGATGCGCTCGCGTTCGCGGAAGGCATACATCAGGGGCGTGGCGAAGGCACCGAGGTCTTGGAGGAAGAAGCCCATCATCATCAGGTGGGCTCCGACGCGCATCAGTTCAGCCATCATCGTGCGGATGTACTTCGCACGCTCAGGCGCGTCGACCCCCATGAGTTTCTCGACGGCGAGCACGTAGGCGAGGTTGTTGGACATCGAGGCGGTGTAGTCGAGGCGGTCGGTGAGCGTGATCACCTGCGTGTACGTGCGCTCCTCGGCTAGTTTCTCGGAGCCGCGGTGCAGGTAGCCGAAGACCGGCTCGACGTCCTGAATGACCTCGCCGTCGAAGGCGACGCGCAAGCGGAATACCCCGTGCGTGCTCGGATGCTGCGGGCCAATGTTGACGGTTATGGGTTCGGACTTGAGGACCATTGGATTAGGGTCTGTTCAGGATGAAGTCTTTCCGCAGGGGGTGCCCTTCGAAGCCTTCCCAGGTCATGATGCGTTTGAGGTTGGGATGGCCAGCGAAGCGCACGCCCATCAGGTCGTAGACCTCGCGCTCTTGATAGTCGGCGCCTTTCCAGATAGGGAACACGGAGGGGACGGTCGGGGCCTCGCGACCATACGCGCGCGTCTTCACGACAGCGCCGTGGTTGTGCTTGAGCGATGTCAGGCGATAGACCACCTCGAAGTAGTCGATGTAATCGACGGCGGTGAGGTAGACGAGGAAGTCGAAGGCGAGGCCAGGATCGTCGTGCAAAAAGCGCGCGACCTCGAGGGTGCGCTCGGCGCGAACGAAGACGTCGCGAGTGTTGCTGCCTGTCACGGAGCCAGGGAAGCGTGCTTCGATACGCTCGGCGAGTTGGGCGGCTGGATAGGCGCTAGTCACGGACGAACGTCCTCCGCTTCTCGATGGTGCCGCGCTTGATCTTCTCGTGGAGTTTCATGATGGCATAGAGGAGAGCGTCGGGGCGCGGCGGGCAGCCGGGGACATACACATCGACGGGGATGACACGGTTGACGCCGGGGACGACGCTGTAGGACTCGTAGTAGGGGCCGCCGCTCGTGGCGCAGACGCCCATGGAGATGACCCAGCGGGGCTCGGCCATCTGCTCGTAGATGCGGCGGATAGGCACAGCCATCTTCCAGGTGACAGTGCCGGAGACGATCATGAGGTCGGCCTGGCGCGGCGAGGCGCGGAAGGCCTCCATGCCGAAGCGCGCGATGTCGAAGCGGTTCATTGCGCTGCCCATCATTTCGAAGGCGCAGCAGGCGAGGCCGAAGGTGACCGGCCAGAGAGAGTTCTTGCGGCCCCACGAGACGAGCGCGTCCACGGATGTCACCAGGACGTTTTTCTGGAGGTCGTCAGGGACGATGATGGGGTCGTCCTGGATCTGGCGCGGCGAGTCCTTGATGAGGCGCTCGATCTCGACGCCCTCGTCGCGGTCGAGTTGGGTGATGAGATCGCGCGGGATGCCAACGGAACGCTGGACCATGGCTGGGTCAGCCACCGTTCAACTCCAGTCGAGCGCCTTCTTGCGCCACTCGTAGACAAGGCCGATGGTGATGATAGCGATGAAGACGACCATCGCGCTGAAACCGAACCAGTGCAGTTTTCGCGCATGGACAGCCCATGGAAAGAGAAACACGGTCTCGATGCTGAAGACGAGGAATGAGATAGCGTAGTAGTAATAACGGAAGTTGAAGCGCACCCAGGAGCCACCGACGGTGCGCATACCGCACTCATACGTGTCGTCCTTGACGCTATCCGGGTGTTGCGGCTTGACGCGGATCGCCGTTAAGGCCCACGGCATGAGCAGCATGCTCGCAGGGATGGCGATAGCGAACAGAATGTAGATGCCGAGGAGTCCGTAATCACTCATCACGTCTCTCCGTGGCTGATAGCCTTGGGGACGGTGGCCAACAGAGGAAATGGGGCTTGGCGGCAACCCTGGTTTTTCTGAGGCCGCACTATAGCACAGGGGTATCGGAACCGCAAGGTGAAATATTGCACAATCGGTGCGGGCGCACCTGAGATGCGCCCTTACACGCAGCGACGCTTCCACGCCCTATACTGCCGACATGACGTCCTATCTGCTCGTACACGGCGGGTCGCAGGGCGAGTGGTGCTGGCAGCGGCTTGTGCCGTTGCTCAAGCAGTCGCGAAAGGTCAGCGGCGTCGCGGCGCCGGACCTACCCGGTCATGGCGCTCGCGCGGGTGAACCACACGAGGGCATCACGCTGGACGATTACGTCAACTGCGTGGTCGACGAGGCGGAACGACGCGAGATGCTCGACATCGTACTCGTGGGGCACTCACTGGGAGGAATCACGGTCATCGCCGCTGCACCGCGACTCGCAGCGCGACTCAAGCGCGTGGTGTTCCTGGGGGGCATGGTGCCGGACGAGGGGGCGAGCGCGGCACAGATGCTGGCGAAGCGCTGGCAGAAGGGCCCACTGGAGGCCGAGCGCATCGCGGCGGCAGGCCAGCGTCAGGTGTTCTGCAGCGACATGGACGATGCGACCGCCCGGTGGTTCCTCTCGCAGATTACGCCGGAGCCGCGGAAGCCGCTGGAGACGCCCATCCACGTGAGCACATTGCCTCGGGGCGTGCCTATCAGTTACATCGTACAGACGAAGGACATGTCGCTATCGCCGGAGTTCCAGCGCTATCTGCTAAAGAATCTCAACAAACCTGAAGTTCTCGAACTGGCATCAGGACGAAATGGCATGTTTTCAGTGCCAGAACAACTGGCCAAACTGTTACTGCGCTGGTCGTAGCACTCATCACACGAATCGAATAGTAAATGCGAGGACTAGACTCTTGTACGTCATCGGGACAGCGGGTCACGTCGATCACGGGAAGTCCACGCTGGTCAAAGCGCTCACGGGGATAGACCCCGACCGGCTGAAGGAAGAGAAAGAGCGCGAGATGACCATCGACCTGGGCTTCGCCTGGCTCAAACTGCCTAATGGCGAAGAGGTCGGCGTGGTAGACGTGCCAGGGCACGAGCGCCTGGTGAGGAACATGCTGGCGGGGGTGGGGGGAATCGACCTCGCACTGCTCATCGTCGCGGCCGACGAAGGGGTGATGCCGCAGACGCGGGAGCACCTCGCGATCCTCGACCTCCTCGGATTGAAGCAGGCCATCGTGGTACTGACCAAGAAAGACCTGGTGGATTCAGACTGGCTGGAATTAGTGACGGGGGATGTAAAAGCGGCCATCGGCCCAACGAGTATCGCGGGCGCGCCTATCGCGGCGGTGTCGTCGGCGACGGGCGAGGGCATCGAGGCGCTGAAGCGGCTCATTGGAGAGACGCTCGCGAAGACGGAGCCGCGCAAGGACCTGGGGCGGCCGCGGCTGAACATCGACCGCTCGTTCGTGATGACCGGGTTCGGCACGGTGGTGACGGGAACACTCATCGACGGCTCTCTGGCAGTAGGCCAGGAGATCGAGATAGTCCCGACGGGACTTCGTGGTCGCATCCGCGGGTTGCAAAGCCATCGCAAGAAGGTAGAGTCGACGGGTCCCGGGCGACGCCTCGCGGTGAACATCAGCGGCGTGGACCACGGCCAGATCGAGCGCGGCGACATCCTCACAAATCCGGGCTGGCTCGGAACGACCATCGCGGTAGATGTCCAGGTGCAATTGGTGCGCGACCTCCCGGGCGCTATGCGCCACAATGCGGCAGTGACGTTCCACACCGGTACGTTCGAATCGCCAGCGAGGCTGCGGCTGTTGGACGCCGACGAGCTGGCGGCAGGCGCGTCGGGGTGGGCACAGTTGCGGCTCGACCGGCCTACGGCATTGGTGAAAGGCGACCTCTTCATCCTGCGCAGTTCGTGGGGCACGATCGGCGGCGGGCACGTGCTCGAGCCCCGAGCGCAACGGCACCGGAGGTTCGATGAGGCGACGCTTGGGCGCCTGGAGGTCATCGAGGCGGGGACGCCTGAGGAAGTGGTGCTCGAGGCATTGATGGCACACGAACCTTGTGCGGCGGGCGTGCTCGCCAAGGCGACGAACCGCCCGTGGAGCGAGGTGCGACCAGCGCTGGAGACCTTAGAGCGAGAAGATCGTGTCATTCGCCTATCGGCAGGGGCGCTGAACGAGCAGGCGCTGATGTTCTCGAAGGCCGGCTGGCAGAAAATGGGCGGCCAACTTCGCGGGGTACTGACCGAGTTCCACCAGCGATCCCCGCTGCGGCGCGGAATGGCGAAGGAAGAAGTGCGCGCGAAACTGGGCCTGACGCCAGCCATTTTTGCCCTGGCTCTGCAGCAATGGGTGGGTGAGGGTATCGCCAAAGAAGAAGGGCCAGTGGTCGGACTGCCTGCTCACGAAACCAAGCTCGCGCCCGGACAGCGGACGCAGGTGGACGCTTACTTGAAGGCGCTCCGCGCGTCGCCGTACAGCCCCCCGCCGGAGTTACACCTCGACCAGGAATTGCTGAACTATCTGATCGACGAAGGCCAGGTGGTGCGGACGAGTCCCGATGTTGTCTTCGCGGCAGCGGCGTATCGCGAGATGAGCGAGCGAATAGTGGCGCGGCTTAAGGAGTCGGGCAAGATCACGCTGGCGGAAGTGCGCGACATGTTTGGGACGAGTCGCAAGTATGTGCAGTCGCTGCTCGAGAATATGGACCAGCAGCGCGTAACGCGGCGCGTTGGGGACGAGCGCGTGCTGCGCTAATCTCGACAGAGAGATTCTTCGCTTCGCTCAGAATGACAAAGGGGTGCTGACGCGCCCGTCGTCTGCTCGCTACAATCAGCCACGATGTCCCTCGATCTCCGAAAGACGGCACCGCAAATTAGCGCGATGGGTGACGGGCTGCGCGCCTCGTGGCAGGAACGCACGCAACGGCTCGACCGTGCTGCCGCTCTGCTGCGCAACCCTCTGGAGCGAGGCTTGGCAGCGAAGACCCTGGTGCAGCGAGTCGAGGCGGCAGGGCCGCCACGTCAACGAGTCTCGTTTCTCGTCGCCGGGCTGCCAGCGGGCGAGTCGCTCGATTTCGGGCGAGGCTTCGACGCACCGCCAAGCCCTGGGGACTATGTAGCGGTTGCTGCCGACGGCTCGCAGATCGCGCTCGATCACCACGGGCCCGTGAGTTGTTTTCTGCTCAATACGAGCACGGTCGCCATCCGGTATGGAGAAGAGCGCGGGGCCAGCATCGTGAGTGAGCCACGCTTGTTCTCCGGACCGGAGGAACTGGCCTTTCGCGATCCGGACGGGGCCGTGCGCGAGCAGGCGATCGACGAAGTGTTGATGGGAACGATGCGGGCGGTGCTGGAGATCGAGGCGCTTGCAGAGGCGCTCGAGAGGAACCGTGGCGAGGGGCCGGTCGTCGTGCTGCTTGATGGCTCTCTGGTACGCTGGGAGTTGTCGAGCACGCGCTACCCAGATTTCGTGAAGCAGCGACTGTTGCAGGAGGGCTACCTGGCGGCTCTTGACAGGCTTCGAGAAGCGAGTCGCAGGCGGCCACTGGCGTTCGCCGGGTACATCAGCGGGTCGCGGAGCACGGAGGTTACGAACGTACTGCGCGTGGCGTGGTGCCCGCACGACGGCGTGGAGACGAGAGGCTGCGACAACATTTGCGGCAAGGGTGGTATGGGCCGTCGCGAGTGCGGTGAGGTCGCTGACGGTGTGTTGGACCGAGCGCTATTCGGACGTGTGCTCGCCGCAGGGCAGCGGTCAGATCTCTTCGCGAGCCAGTCGCCAATCGTGCGCGCAGAATATGGCCCGCACGAGGTCCGTTTCTGTTATGTCAACGTTGGCGATGAAGTGGTGCGCGTCGAGATGCCCGAGTGGGTAGCGCAGGATACGTCGCGGCTCGAGTTATTGCACTCACTCGTGCTCGACCAGTGCCGCAAAGGTGACGGCTACCCGGTCGCGCTGCGCGAGGCGCACGAGGCGGCGGTGGTGAGCGAGTCCGACCGCCGTGTGTTCTGGCAGTTGGTCGGCGATACGCTCACGGCGCAGGGCCTGTCGGCGGCGAGTTCGTCTTGCCGGGCTGCGCGCGCTCGATTACCCCGATTTCGAGGCCATCGTCGTGGGCCATCGTGAAGGGACGCTCTTGCGCCACACACTCCCGCCACGACCAGCGCGGATCCACGCCTTCGTTCGCCTCGCCACTCCTGGCGAGACACGGGATTGCACGAAGACGCTGCACTTCTTGCAACTCCTTGTAGCAACGCCATCGCCAACCATCGATCACGCCGTGGCCGCGTGCCTGCGCCTCACCTCGGACGCGCACGCCAACGCCCGAGCCTTTCGCATAGGCGCGGGCAAGTATCTAGCGGGCATCCTTGGCCACGACGCGCAGCGATTGCAGGCGCTGCTGCGCTTGCTCAACGCCTAGCGCTGCGGCTCGTCGGCCAGCAGGCGGACGAAGAGTTCGTTGCTGAGAAGACGTCCACGCTGGGTTAGCCGGTAGCGTTCGCGGTCACGCAGGACGAGCCCCGTACGCACGCCGTCATCGAGGGCGGCGAGGTATCGCGGGGCGGAGGCATCGGCGATTTGCTCAACCTCGTTGCGTGAGAGGCCATCGTCAAGGCGCATGGCGAGGATGATGGTCTCGGAGGCGATCTCCGCATCGCTGAGCTGCGCGCGGTCCTCGACGACGGGAATGTTCGCGGGGTGCCAGCCACTGGATGGGCGAGGCTGCGCCAGGCGCTTGATGTAGTCGGCCGGCGAGCGAAGGTTCCAGAATCTGGTGTTGTCCAGGAAAGAGTGCGCGCCAGGGCCGACGCCGACGAATGGCCCATTGCGCCAGTAGACCATATTGTGGCGACACTCTAGGCCGGGGCGCGACCAGTTGGAGATCTCGTAGTGCCTGTACACCGCTGATTCGAGCAGCGCCTCGGCGGTGATGTACATGTCGGCAGCCAAGTCGGAGTCGGGCGGCGGGAGGCGCTTTTGGCGCACCTCGACATGGAGCGGCGTACCTTCTTCGACGGTGAGGGCGTAGGCCGAGAGGTGCGCGGGGCGGAGGGCGAGGGCACGCTCAACGGTCGAGCGCCAGACATCCAGCGTTTGATTTGGCAGGCCGTACATGAGGTCAAGGCTCAGGTTGTCGAAGCCTGCCTGTTGCGCAGTGCGTACCGCCTGCTCGGCCTGGGCCGCGTTGTGGCGCCGCGTAAGCATCTGCAGGAGTCCATCGTCGAAGGACTGCACGCCGATGCTCAGCCGATTTACGCCGAGGCCGCGCCAACGCCGCGCCTTCTCGAGGGTCACGTCGCCTGGATTCGCCTCGATCGTCACTTCGGCATCGGACTGCACATCGAACGCTTGGCGGACTCGCGCAACGACCCGTTCCAGCACCTCGACGGGCAGCAGCGAAGGCGTGCCGCCGCCGAAGAAGATGGTGCGCACCCCGATATGGTCGAGCGCCTCGCCCCAGGCATCAACTTCCGTGCAGAGCGCTTCGATGTAGCCGGGGATCAGGTGCTCGAGGCGAGCGTAGGTGTTGAAGTTGCAGTAGCTGCACTTCGTCTCGCAAAAGGGGATATGGATGTACAAGGCGATCGGGTCGCGCGGCATGATGCCATCCTAGCGGCTGGCGCAGGCGGGGGACAAGCGGACTACTGGAGCGCGTACAGGACACCGCAGGCAGGGGTCGAGAGGCCACCCTGGATGAGGGCGGTTTGCTCATCCTCATAGGGGCCGTGCAGGGGAGCGTCGTTGGTGCATGGGGAGTCTGCGTACCGGTAGTACCAGCCAGGCGCAGCGCTCTGTGACGAGGGTACCTGGACGGCCCGGACTTCAACGCGCTGCGTGGTTGCGCCGACGAAGACTGTATCGCCCGCAACAACCGGGGAGGTTGAGATGCCCGAGCCAACAAAGGCTTGCCACTGCGAGATGGTCTGGCCAGTTGCCGCGTCGAGAGCGCGCAGCCGCCCATCGTCGCCGCCGACAAAGACCATATCGCCGACGACCGTTGGCGGCTCAACGATGGCATTCGTCACCTTAACATTCCACTCGACTTTGCCGGTCCCCTCATCCTGTCGAATCACACGCCCATCCCGCCTCGCGATGTAGATCTTGTCGTTGGCAATCGCAGGTGCATTAGGCACACTTGGCCGACCGGGGAAACGGATCGACCAAATTTCGCCACGCTGCGTGGGCTGGCTCCCCATGCCCCAAACCCACAGTTGGGTGCGGATGCGCAGCCACTGGCGGTCGAAAAGGCGCTGCCTCTCGGAGAGATCCACCGCAAAGACGGAGCCATTGTCGGTGACGACGTAGGCAATCTTGCCGACGATCGTAGGGGGCGCCTCGACTGGTTCGACGGTGCGGAAGCGAAAACGGACGCGACCTGTCTTGGCGTCGACTAAGTGGACGTTGCCATCGCGGTCTCCAAAGACCACGATGCCATCTTCGCTGATGGCCGGCGACGAACTAATCCAGGAGTTCCCATGGATCGTCCACAATTCGTGACCAGTGCCTGCATCAATGGCGTGGAACGAACCGTTACCTGTTCCAATAAAGACTTCGCCGTGCCATACGAGCGGGGAGTTGTAGATGGGGCCAACGGTCCTAAATACCCATACGCGATCGCCCGTCTGGCGGTCAAACGCCAGGACGCGACTATCCACGAGCGCAACGATAACGAGGTTGCCAGCGACGACGGGCGATCCGTAACTCAGCCCATCGACTGGCGTCTCCCATCGCTGGGCGCCGGATGCCGCATCCAGCGCTACGAGGCGGCGGTCGCCGAGCGACACGTAGAGGACACCATCGACGACGACGGGGCTGGAGTAGACCGTGCCATTCACGACAAGTTGCCATCGAACACGACCAGTCAGGGCAGGCGCCGGCCCAGAGACAAAGCCGGTGTGTTGCGCATCGCGCTGGTGCATCGCCCAGTCTCCGGGAGCAGAGAGCGCTGAGACGGATGTAGTCGGGGTCGGTACTCCGCCAGCGAAGAGTAGATAGGCGAGCACACAGGCAAAAAGAGCCAGCGCCGCGCCAAAGACCACGACCGCATTTCGCTTCACTGCAGCCTTTGCTGCCTTCGCCGCCCGGTCTGCTAAGACGCTCTCCTCGACTTCGCTTGCCAGATCAAGGGTGGACCAGCATTTCGCACAGTGTGTTCGCCCGGGCTCGTTGAGAAAGTGGCAGACGCCGCATAGGAGCCTTCGGTCGTCAGGAATCGCTGGCTCATGCGAAGCGGCAGCGGGGGTACTTTCAGCAACTCTTTCGTTCAGTACAAGGCTTGCCGAGTTCGTCGAGGCGACGGCATCGGAGATGGCTGCGGCGAATTGACCGGCTGTGCCATAGCGCCGGTCGGGGTTGGCGGCGAGGGCCATCATGAGTGCGCCACTCACCGCGACAGGCACGCGTGGCTGGAGATCGTGCAGCGAGGAAGGCGGACCCACGGCCTGGCGTGCCGCGATCGTAGCGGGGTCGCCACCAAGGTAAGGCGGACGCCCGCCAAGCAAGTGATACATGAGGGCACCGAGCGCGTAGACGTCGCTTCGCGCGGTCACCGTAAGACCACCGGCCTGCTCGGGAGACATGTAGACAGGCATGGGCGTACGGTAGGCACTGCGGATGAGCGGGTGGGCAGCCTTCGCTAGAATCGCCATGCCGAAGTCGCTCAGATACCAGCCAGACTCGCCCCGCAAGATGTTCGCAGGCTTGATATCGCCGTGGAGCAGTCCAGCGGCATGAGCGGCATCGAGTCCAGCAGCGACGTCGGCCAAGATGCGCGACGCGTCGCCGAGCGTGATCGGGTGGCCCATGAGGCGTTCGAGGCTGCCGCCAGGC
>JACQEE010000207.1 GCA_016200725.1 Chloroflexota bacterium | reverse complement strand
CGCGGCAAAGCGATGTCGTGGTGCATTTCGACGATGGGGGTGTGAACCGGCGCTTCCCAGAGGAGGTTGAGACGACGGTGTATCGTGTAGTACAGGAGGGGCTGACGAACGTAGCGCGCCACGCTGGTGTGGATGAGGTCATGGTGCACCTCTCCGCTACCGATGACGCACTGCACATAGAGATAGAGGATCATGGCCAAGGGTTCAATGCGCCGACTGCCATGACTTCGCCTAACTCTCGAGGCCTTGCAGGAATGCGCGAGCGGGTCACGCTGCTGGGCGGACGGTTGGACGTACATTCGGTGCCGGGAGAGGGAACTCAGGTGCATGCCGAGATTCCCGTTGCAGCCTTAGCCTTGGAGGCAAACTGACATGACGATTTCAGTACTGCTGGCCGACGATCATGACGTGGTGCGCCTGGGGTTGAAAGCCTTGCTGGAAAGCGAGGCGGACCTCAAAATCGTGGGCGACGCGTCCGATGGTATCGAGGCGGTGGAGAAGGCGGAGCGTCTGCATCCGGATGTTGCCGTGTTGGACATCATGATGCCGCGGATGAACGGCCTGGAGGCGACAAAGGCTATCCGCCAGCGGTCGCCGGACACGAAGGTGGTTGTCCTTTCGATCTATGACGACGATGCCTATGTGCAGGAAGCGCTTCGCAACGGGGCATCCGGCTATGTGCTGAAGGACTCGTCGGGAGCGGAACTCGTCGACGCGGTGCGCGCGGCACATCTCGGGCAACGGCATCTGAGCAAGCGCCTATCGGACCGGGCCATCGAGGCGTACATCGAGCGGCGCCGCCCTGAGTCGCAGGACCGCTTCGACCTGCTGACGTCACGCGAGCGAGAAGTGTTTCTTCTGGTGGCGCAGGGGCTCACGAGCAAGGACATCTCGCAGAGACTCGACATCAGTCACCGGACTGTCGAGGCGCACCGGGCGCACATCATGACCAAACTCGGGCTGAAATCTCAGGCGGACCTGATTCGCTTGGCGCTGCAGAAGGAACGCCAGACCCAGGAATCGGCCTAGCCCTGCCATCGACGCGCCTACCGCTCCACCAGGGGGCGCTTGGAAGTCCCTTCGTCAGCAATCAGGCCTGAGAATAGCCTGGCGATGTCTCGTTTCGCATGGGCCATGCTTGGCGCGTCTCCCAGTTCACTGGTGACGGACGTGACGACGGCATCGCTGATCCCGCAGGCGACGATGGCTTCGAAGGCCTTGAGGTCGGTACTGAGATTGAGCGCGAAGCCGTGCATCGTTACCCACTGTTTCACGTGTACGCCGACGGCGCCAATCTTGCGACCTTTCACCCACACGCCGGGGAAGCCTCGCCGTCGCTCAGCGGTCAGGCTAAGTGTCTCTAGGTAATTGATCAGCGTCTGCTCCAGCAAGTGGACATATCGCGGGACGCTCAGGGCGAGTGCTCGAAGGTCGAGGATCGGATAGCCGACGAGTTGGCCGGGCCCGTGGAAGGTGATCTTGCCGCCGCGTTCGATCTCGTAGACCTGCGCCCCGGATGCTTTCAACGCCTCGTGGTCGACCAGGAGTTCGCTTGGCTCGCTGCGACGACCGAGCGTGTACACGGGCGGGTGCTCGACGAGCAGTAGCGTGTCGGGGACATCGCTGGCGAGCCGCGCATCGCGCAACTCGCGCTGCAGGGCCAGCGCCTCGCCGTAGTTCATGACACCGAGGTCGCGAACGGCGATTCCGCGCTGGCTACTTGCCTTTGAACTGAGGCTGGCGCTTTTCAAGGAAGGACTTGATCCCTTCGACCGAGTCTTCGGTCTGCTGCATCATGCCCATCATCAGGAACGAGTAGTCGACGACATCGTCTAACTGGCCACGTTGGGCCATCAGCATGAGCCGCTTGGTCATCTGGACGGCGAGCGGCGCGTTACAGGCGATCCGCTGGGCGAAGGCTTTCGCCGCGGCCAAGGATTGACCTGCGGGGACGACCTCGTTGAGCACGCCCAAGTCTTTTAGTTCGGCGGCCGGGAAGAGTTCTCCAGTGAGGAGCACCTTGCAGGCATTGGCCCAGCCGACGACTCGGGGCAGCGTGTAGATGGCGGCGCAGTCTTGGATGAGGCCGCGCTTCACATGGGCGTCGCCCATGCGGGCATCCTCGGAGCCGATGCGGTAGTCGCAGAGCATCGCCAGTTCGAAGCCGAAACCGACGGCAGCGCCATTGACCGCGGCGATGAGCGGCTTGTTCATGCCGAGGGCGATGCGGGGGACTTCGAGTCCGCGCAGCCAGTTGGCCACAGTTCGCGCTTTGGGGCGCTCGCTGCGCTCTTTTAGGTCGAGACCTGAGCAGAAAGCTTTGCCAGCGCCGGTGAGGACTACGACGCGCACCTCATCTGCCGATCGCGCTGTCTTGAGCGCAGCCTCTAGGTCAGGGCCAAGCGAGCCGCCCAGGGCGTTGAGACGATCGGGCCGGTTGAGCGTGATGGTGGCGACGTGGTCGTGCACCTCGTAGAGTACATCCTTGAGGTCCATGTATCCCCCTGGCACCCATGATACTCGGGCTGGCGAAGGCCAGGCTCAATCGATCACGCGAAAGGCTACGCCGACGACGCCAGGCCCGGAGTGGGCTCCCATCACCGGCGTGAACTGGGTGACGTGGAGCAGATCGCACTGGAACCGCTTGGCAATCTCATCGCGAAAGGCGGCAGCCTCCTGGGCAGCGGCTGCGTGCATCACCAGCGCACGGATGGGGCTGCGCTGAGGGTTCTGCTCCTCCATGTAGCCCAGCATGCGCCCGATGGCGGTCCGCTTCGAGCGTACTTGCGATAGCCGCTCCACTTTTCCATAGGTGGCGGTCAAGATCGGCTTGAGGCCAACTAAATCGCCCAGCCATCCGACAGCCTTGGGTACATGGCCGCCCTTGGCGAGGTATTCGAGAGTGTCGAGCACTGCGTAGAAGTGCACCTGCTCGGCCAGCGCCGGGACGAGCGCGGCCACCTCGTCCAGCGACTTGCCCTCGCGAGCCGCACGAGCGGCTTCTATGGCCACCAGTCCTTGACCTGAAGCCACGGCAGGCGCGGGCACGCTGAGGATACGGCGACCGGCCAACTCACCCTCGGCCAGCATGATGGCCTGCTTGGAACTGTTGTGGGTGGAGCTCAGTTCGGGCGGCAACGTGATGCAGAGGACGCTTTCTGCGCGCTGGGCAGCCCGCTTGAACGCCTCGAGGAAGAGACCAGGGGAAGGCGCCGAGGTCGTGGGCAGCTTCTTGGCCGCTTTCAGGAGGTTGTAGAAATCGCCAACATCGTCGACGCCGTCGCGGAAGACGCGGCCGTCGAACACGAGGTCGTAGGGGACGATTTCGATGCCGTATTCGGCAGCGAGCGCAGGAGACAGGCAGGAAGAGCTGTCGGTGACGATGGCGACGTGCTGCATGCGGTTCACGATTGTAGGTGGCGATGGAGTGATGGGCAACCTGTCCGCGACCCCTGTGCTTCTGCTTAGGCTTGCAGTGGAGGGCGTACCCTGCTAGATTCTAGGCGCTTTGCGCTGGCCCCAGTCTGAGGCCGCGCGCGTTTTCTGAGGACGGAATCATCGTCCCGCGACAAGGAGGACTGTGCATGGGACCCCTGACGGACAAGTACTGTATCGTCGGCGTTGGCGAGACGGCGCATATGCGTCCGTCGAACCGCACAACGCAGTCGATGGCGCTCGAGGCGACGCTCAATGCGTGCAAGGACGCCGGCCTTGACCCGAAGCAGATCGACGGCATCACGAGTTACAACGCCATGGACTCTACCTCGGGCATGGCGATCTCGACAGCGCTGGGGATGCGCCTGAACTATCAGGTGGACATCATGGGCGGCGGGTCGAGCACGGAGGCGCTGATCGCGCATGCGGTGGGACTGCTCGAAGGCGGCTACTGCAACTACATGCTCATCTTCCGCTCGATGAACGGCCGCTCGGGGCGGCGCATGGGCGGCCAGGCGCCGGGCGGCCCGATGCCGCCGACACCCATCATGAGTGCAGGCCAGTTCGGACAGTTGAACGGCTTCACTACGCCTGCCCAAATGTTCGGTTCGTCGTGCATGCGCTATATGCACGATTACGGGCTCAAACCCGAGACGCTGGGAAGGATTGCGATAACATCGCGGCGGCACGCGATGTTGAATCCCAAGTCCATCATGCGGTCGAATGGCGAGATCAAGATGGAGGACTACCTGGCGTCGCGATGGGTCTCCAAGCCGTTTCGCCTGTTGGACTGCTGCCTCGAGACCGACGTGGCGGCGGCGATCATCGTCACCTCTCGGGAACGAGCGTACGACCTGAAGCAGCCGCCGGTATTCATCATGGGCGGCACGGCGCGGACCATGACTGACAATCCGGCGTGGAACTACAGCCGCGACGTGACCCACTATGTCGCCGGCTTTTATGGCCGGAACCGCATGTTCGGCATGTCGGGTGTCGGCCCAGAGGATATCGACATCACCACGTCCTACGACGCCTTTACCTTCACTGGGCTGATCCAGCTCGAGGCCTACGGCTTCGCCCCACGTGGAGAGGCAGGGGCCTACGTCGATGCGGGCAACATCGCGATTGATGGGCGCCGCCCCAATAACCTGCATGGGGGCCACCTGTCCGAGGGCTACACGCACGGCATCAGCATGGTGATCGAGAACACGCGCCAATTGCGGAATCGCGCCGACGACTTCTGCCCGCGCTGGGCGGAAGGCATCCACACCTACGACCGATCGAAAGGCTGTCGCCAGGCCAAGCGGCACTCCATTGCGGCATGCTTGGGCTGGG
>JACQEE010000018.1 GCA_016200725.1 Chloroflexota bacterium | reverse complement strand
CGTTCCCGAGCCTCTCGCTCGTCGAGTCGGGGCACGCGTCGCTGGTCACGCGGGGGCTGGCGAGCACGCGGGAGCACCTCTCGCGCTCGCTAGCGAAGGCGCTGCCGGAGCCGGAGCAGGGCGTGGCGCAGGCATTGCTCCTTGGCAACCGCGCGGAGGTCGAGGAGAGCGGCAACGCAGACTTCCGCGACACCGGGACGAGCCACCTGCTCGCCATTTCCGGCCTGCATGTCGGCGTCCTCATCGCGATGGCGCTGCTCGTCTCGCGGCGCTTCCTCTGGCGATGGCCGCTGCTCGCGGCGCTGCCGCCGCTGCTGCTCGCGTGGGGCTACGCTGCGCTCGCGGGTATGCCGCCATCGGCGGAACGTGCGGCAATCATGGGGAGCGCATACCTAGCAGCATGGGCCCTAGGACGCCAACGGCACGGCCTCACCGCGCTCATGCTCGCCGCGCTGCTCATCACAATCATCGACCCGAGAGCGCTCTGGCAAGTCTCGTTCCAACTCAGTTTCGCCGCAATGCTCGGCATCGTACTCGTGCTGCCGCTCATTCAGGAGCGACTCTATGGCGGGGCGCTTGACGACAGCGACGACCTACTGCCCATCGTCGCACGCTGGCTGCTTGCCTCCATCGCTGTCTCGATCGCGGCAACGCTGTTCACGATCCCGCTGGTCGCCTTCTATTTCCACCGCGTCTCGTTGGTGGGCATCCCATCGACGGTGTTCGCCCTGCCCGCGCTGCCATTGGCGCTAGTGTCCTCGCTGTTCACCGCGCTCATCGGTCTCGCGTCGAGTCACGCCGCCTGGGTCTTCGGCTGGCTCGCTTGGCTCAGCGTTGGCTGGATCGTGTGGGTCGTCCAGGCCTTCGCGGCTGTACCCTTCGCCTCAATCTCAGTTGCCGGACTCGGGCGGTGGCTCGTAGGTCTCTATTACACCGGGCTCGCTACAGGCATACTCGGCTGGCAGCGTCTTCGTACGCGGCTTCAGCCATCACCGCTGCTTTTGCCCGAGATGCCGCGAGTCACGCGGTTCGCCGCGCTCGCAACCGCTCTCATCGTCGCCGCAGTGGTCCTGTGGGCTGTCGCTCTGCAGCCGTCGCAGCGTCTGCTCGAAGCGGAGTTCATCGATGTCGGCCACGGCGACTCCATCCTAATCCACACGCCCTCGCGGCACACGCTGCTCGTCGATGGCGGCACTGACCCTCGTCCGGTGATGGCTGCGCTCGGCGAAGGATCGCCCCTGCACTCGAAGCGCATCGACCTCGTGGTGATGACGCACCCCCAGCAGGACCACGGCGGCGGTCTTATCCGCGTATTAGAGCGCTACAACGTGAAAGAGGCACTCGACCCCGAACTGGTCACGGACTCGGCATTGGCCACAGAATGGGAGCAGACGCTGGAGCGCGAAGGCATTCCTCGGATGCGGAGCATGGCTGGCGAAGAAGTCATCGCCGGCAATCTGCATATCACCGTGCTACACCCGCCAGACCGACCACTTGGCGGCACCGACTCCGATTTGAACAACAACGGCATCGTGATGCGCCTCGAGTACGGCGACATCTCATTCCTGCTCACCGCCGACATCGAAGCCGTCGCGGAGGGCTACCTCGTCGACCACGGGTACAACCTGCACGCCACGGTGCTCAAAGCAGCGCACCACGGCAGCACAACATCATCGAGCGGCCCGTTCCTGCGCGCCGTTCAGCCACGAGTTGCCGTCATCAGCGCGGGCAACCCCGACCCCTTCGGCCACCCATCGCCCCAGGCCATCGCGGCGTTGCGCCAGTACTTGCCCGACTCGCTCATCTTCAACACAGCCCAGCACGGCAACGTCATGTTCGAGACGGATGGCAAGCGCCTATGGGTGAAGACTCAGCGATGAACAGGCCCCTGCTCCAATCTGGCAGACCCTATCGGTTGTTATAATTGCCTTCAGTTGAACAGCAGGAGGCTATCCCTGGCACGAATCGATGGGCGGGCGAACGACCAGTTGCGGCCGGTGCGCATCACGACCGGCGTGCAGGAGTTCGCCGAAGGCTCGGTGCTCATCGAAGCGGGCAAGACGCGTGTACTCTGCGCCGCGAGCGTTGAGGAGCAAGTACCCGGCTTCCTGAAAGGCCAGGGGCGCGGCTGGGTCACCGCCGAGTACGGCATGCTGCCACGCTCTACGTTGACGCGCCGCAACCGCGAGGGCGACAAGCGCGATGGGCGCTCCGTCGAGATCCAGCGCCTCATCGGCCGCTCGCTCCGCGCTGTCGCCAACCTCGAGGTGCTGGGCGAGCGCACCGTCACCGTCGACTGCGACGTGCTCCAGGCCGACGGCGGCACGCGCACCGCCGCGATCACCGGAGCCTATGTCGCGCTGCATCAGGCGATGAGCAAACTCGTGCGCGCGCGCAAACTCCCTGCACTGCCCCTCACCACCTCTGTCGCCGCCGTGAGTGTAGGCGTGGTCTTCGGCGAGAGCCTCCTCGACCTTTGCTACGAAGAGGACATGCACGCCGAGGTCGACTGCAATGTTGTGATGACCGGCAAGGGCGAGTTCGTCGAAGTGCAGGGCACGGCCGAGGGCAAGCCATTCTCCAAGCAGGCTCTCGACCAGATGCTGGGACTCGCCCACAAGGGCATCCGCGAACTGATGCGCGCACAGGAAGAGGCCATCGCAGCCTTCGCGGCGGAAGCCTCGAGCAAACGGTAGCGCTGTTCCCGTGAGAGGCGGAGGCGTGGACGAGTCACAGCAGCCTCAGGAAATTAGCCCCGGTCTCCTTGCTGTCGGCGTGGACGACGTCGCCGCTCGCACCGACGATGTCGGCACGGGCGGCAAGGCCTTCGTCATCTTCTGCACGCGCTCCGTCCAGGCTTTCCTCACCAATAACACCATGCAGATGGCGGCCGCCATCGCCTTCTACTCGTTCTTCTCGCTCTTCCCGCTCTTCTTCCTGACGCTGATTTCATTCGACGCCTTCACCAACCGGCAGAGCCAGGTCGATCAGTTAACGACCATCCTCGGCACGTTCATTCCTGTCTCACGGCAGGTCATTGCCGATAGCCTCAACTCAGCGACGCAGTCGCGCGCAGCGACCGGCCCGATCGCGGTCATCGGCCTCGTCTGGGCATCGACCGCAGTCTTCAGTTGTCTACGGAAAGGCATCAACACGGCGTGGAGCGTCTTCAAGCCGCGCCCGTTTCTCAAAGAGCGCCTGATTGACCTGGCGCTCACGGGAGGCGCGGGGTTCGCCCTCGTGGTGATGCTGCTCGGCTCGTCGATCCTGAGGTCGTACGCCGAGGACACGAAGGTCACGTCGCCCAGCATCATCAGCGGCCCGGTGTGGCTCTCAGCGCTCTCTTTCGCATCCACATTCATGGTGCTGACGGTGCTCTACCGATTCCTGCCAAACCGTCGTGTGCAGACCCGCAACGTGCTCTTCGGCGCACTCGTCGCGACGATTGCCTTCGAGATTGGCAAGGGCGCATTCTTTGCCTACACGCAGACCCGCGGCGACGTGAACCAGGTCTACGGTTCGCTGACTGCGGTGGTCATTCTCCTGGCCTGGCTCTACTTTTCTGCCGTCATTCTGCTCATCGGCGCGCTCATCGGCGCGATCTATACCCAGGTAGTCGAACGGGGTATCGTGTCGCCGCTCGCCATCTGGAGCCTGGGCGCCGTCCCCGGAGCGAAGCACCTCCGCCGCGAGTGGCTGCCGCGCCTCGCTGCCCGCCTGCGGGGTAAGGCGCTGCCGACGAAGCCGGAGAAGCCGGTCGAGAGCGCCACCCATCCGCGGTAGCGCGACTAGGGACGTCTGGCCCAACCCCTTTGCTATACTGCCGCCAGGCCTGTCCACTTCCGGAGGCGCCGTGGCGATTCGCAAGGCTGTCATACCTGCCGCCGGGTGGGGCACCCGATTCCTCCCTGCGAGCAAGGCTGCGCCCAAGGAAGTCTTCGCGATCATCGACCGCCCGGCCATCCAGTACGCCATCGAAGAGGCGCTGGCCGCAGGCATCCGCGACATCGTCCTCGTCACTTCGACCGGCAAGGAGGCCATCGAGCGGTACTTCAAACCGCACCCCGAACTCGAAGCCTTCCTCGAGCGCAAGGGGGACCATAAGCGCCTCGAGCAGGTCCGCGGCGTGGGCAAGATGGTCAACATCACGCCGGTCATCCAGCACGAGCAACTCGGCCTCGGCCACGCCGTGCTCATGGCGAAGCAGGCCATCGGCAACGAGTTCTTCGCCGTCTTCCTGCCCGACGACGTGATCGAGGCGGAGACGCCGGCGATCAAGCAACTGCTCAGCGTCCACGAGCGCCCCGGCGGCAGCGTTATCGCCGTGAGCCGGGTGCCGGACGACGAGGTCAGCCGCTACGGCGTCATCGATGGGTCCGAGACAGCGCCTCGAACCCATCGGGTCCGCCGCCTGGTGGAGAAGCCAAAGCGCGAGGATGCACCTTCGAACCTTGCAGTGATTGGGCGCTATATCCTCTCGCCGCGCATCTTTCACGAACTCGAGCGCGTGAAGCCCGGCGCCATTGGCGAAATCCAACTGACCGACGCCATCGACGCGCTGATCCGCGACGAGGCGGTCTATGCCTACGAGTTCGAGGGTGAGTTGCTCGACGCAGGTACACCGATAGGGTTGCTCAAAGCATCGGTACGCATGGGCCTCAAGCGCCCGGACATCGCGCCCGAGTTCAAGCGCTGGCTGCGGGAGCAGATCGCCTCGCTGCAGAACTGATCGAGCCTACGACGCGAGCAAGTAACCTGCCAGAGCGATCCCCAATATCATGACCATCTTGCCCGCGAGCGCGTACATGAAAAAGCGCTTGAACGAATAGCGGAACATGCCTGCCCAGAGGCCGCAGAGATAGAGCGGCCCCGGCACCAGTGCAAACATCAGCAGGACCTTGCCTCCCCAGTGCCGCGAGAGCGATTCGCAGAAGAGGTACATGCGCCCCTTCTGCACCGCGTTTCGCCCACTCGAGCCCAGCGCGTACCCGACCACTTCGCCAAGCGTCGAGCCCAGCGCGCCACAACAAGCGACTACTAGGGGATTGAGTGCGCCCGCCACGGCGAACGTATACACGTGGCCGGGCGTCGGAATGAAGAATGTTGCGCTGTCCGTCGCCTCGGCGAGGAACACGCCCATGTATCCCCAGGTGCCGATCCCTACGAGCCGGATCACCATCGCCGCCGACATGATTTTGGCCGAGCGCGATTTCGCGAACGCCTTCCAGATGATGTACCGCGAGCGACTCTGGTCCCACCACAAGTGCATCGGCAGTTCTTCCTCGACGGGCTGGCGCGGTGTCTCGGCCTCGGTCACGACTGCGGCACGTGGCCGGGCGACGTACACCTTCGGCAAAGGCCTCGGTAGTGGCGCGAAACGTGGGTAGGTGGTTGCCGATCGCACGTTCATGGTTCGTGCCTTTCGATCGCTCGGGCGGGATAGCGTTGTCGTGGCTTGTTCATGACATCACGTAATAGGCGACCAGTGCGATGCCCAGCATCTTTAGCACTTTACCCCCATACACGGCCCGCAGGTACCGCGAGACAGGGTAGCGAATCGCGCCTGCCCAGATGCCCGCGAAGTCGAAGGGCACCGGCAGCGCGGCGACGATGAACAGCATCCG
>JACQEE010000210.1 GCA_016200725.1 Chloroflexota bacterium | reverse complement strand
GCGACCACGCCTGGCAGAACTTGCTGACGATCTCGTTGTTGTCGGGCATGTCGCGCCTCCAGGCAAAGGATGAAGTCGCGCGCAGTATAGCAGTCTGTTCTGCTACGATATCGGGGCTATGGCGACACAAAGAAAAATGCTGAAACAACCAAAGCGGAACCCACAGGCCCGTCTGCACCTGTTGGTCGATGAACTGCCGAAGCGGAACGTCCTGGCAGCAGAGCGCTACCTCGAGTATTTAGCCGATCCGTTCCTACAAAAGATGGCAAACGCCCCTTACGACGACGCGCCGCTGACAGCCGCTGACAAGAAAGCGATTCGACAAGGTATTGCTGATATCAAGGCCGGGCGCGTGAAACCATGGGAGCAAGTGAAGCGTGAGCTCGGTCTGTGAATCGACGTGTCGTCTTCTCGTCACGGGCCCAGCGTGATCTCCGGAAGCTTGACGATATAGCGAGGCAGCGCATCAAACAGGCGATCGATAGACTCGGGTCCTGCGGCTGCGAGTTGGCGACTACCGAGTATTCTTCGCTTCACAGCCGGACGTCGTTGACGTTCTTGCCGTCGTCCATCGTAGAGACGCCTATTGAGTCAGAGAGGGTTCGATGGCTGAGAAAATTACGCCGCGCGCGACCGACTACTCGCAGTGGTACCTGGACATCGTGCAGCGCGCGGGGCTCGCCGAGAACTCCGATGTGCCCGGCTGCATGGTCTTCAAGCCGCACGGTTATGCCATCTGGGAGCGCATACAGCGCTCGCTCGACAAGATGTTCAAAGACACCGGCCACGAGAACGCCTACTTCCCGCTCTTCATCCCCAAGTCGTTCTTGGCCAAAGAGGAGCAGATGGCTGAAGGCTTCGCCAAAGAGTGCGCGGTTGTCACCCACTACCGCCTGAAGGCGATACCGGGCCAGGGTATCCAGGTCGACCCGGAGGCGAAACTCGAAGAGGAACTGATCGTCCGTCCGACCTCCGAGACGATCATCTGGAACACCTATCGCAACTGGGTGCAGAGTTACCGTGACCTGCCGCTCCTCATTAACCAGTGGGCGAACGTCGTGCGGTGGGAGATGCGGACGCGCCCCTTCTTGCGCACGCGAGAGTTCCTCTGGCAGGAAGGTCACACCGCGCACGCGACCCAGCAGGAGGCCGAGGAAGAGACGCGCCGCATGCTCGATGTCTACCGCACCTTCGCCGAAGAGTGGATGGCCGTGCCGGTGTTGCCGGGTCGCAAGAGCGAGGGCCAGAAGTTCCCTGGCGCCGTCTACACGCTCTGCATCGAGGCAATGATGCAGGACAAGCGCGCGCTTCAGGCTGGCACGAGCCACTTTCTCGGCCAGAATTTTGCCAAGGCCTTCGACGTGCAGTTCCAGAGTCAGGCCGGCGCTCGCGAGTATGCTTGGGCGACCAGTTGGGGCGTCTCCACGCGACTCATCGGCGCGCTCATCATGACGCACAGCGACGACCAGGGCCTCGTGCTGCCGCCGCGCCTTGCGCCGATCCACGTCGTCATCGTGCCGATCTACCGCAAGGCTGAAGAGCGCGAGGCCGTGCTGGCCGCGGCGCAGCAGTTGGCGCAGGGGATCCGCAACCTCCCACGCACCGAGTGGCTCAACCACGAGCCCTTCGTCGTGAAGGTCGACGACCGCGAGCAGCACCAGCCGGGCTATAAGTTCAACGAGTGGGAGACGCGCGGCGTCCCCATCCGCATCGAGTTGGGCCCGCGAGACCTGGCGCAGGGCTCATGCGTGATCGCGCGCCGCGACCTGCCCGGCAAAGAGGCCAAGATGATGGGCGTGCCGCTCGCCGAAGCGCCAGCCCGCATCGAAGCACTGCTCAAAACGATGCAGGGCGATCTGCTCGACCGCGCGCGCAAGTTTCGCGACGCCAACAGTCAGCGCGTGGACTCCTACGACGACTTCAAGAAGCGCATCGAGGAGCCCGGCTGCTTCCTGTGGGCGCACTGGGACGGCACACGCGAGACCGAGGAGCGCATCGCCGAGGAGACCAAGGCCACGATTCGCCTGATTCCCTTCGACCAAGCGAAAGAGGATGGCCGCTGCATGGTGACCGGCAAACCGTCGGCCGGACGCGTCGTCTTCGCGAAGGCCTATTAAGGACGGAAGCGGGACGTGGATATCCACGTCCCGCTTCGTGCGTTACCGGTGTTCGTCGACTGTTAGGTGTTGGTCGAACTCGAAGGTGTGCTCGAAGCTGGGCTGGTGCCCCGGTTGGCAGGATTCCCATGCGGCCGACCAGGCCTGTTCGACCCTGAGTAGGTGCCAGGGTTCTCGCCTTTGTCTTTCGGCATTGCGTTCGGCATGCCTTGATGCCCGGATCTCTCGCCTCGCCCGCCACGAAGACCCCCGAAGATGTCCATCGGTACGTCCTTCGGCCGCGAGTTGTACCACGTCTTGAGTTCGTCCGCCTGAGCCTGGGTAAGCCGCCCGCTCTTGACGGCGTTATCCAGAAAGTTCCGCAGGCGGGTTTCACTCGACTGCTGCTGCGCGTTCTGGTCAGGAGTCGGCGTTGACGTACCGCGCGAATTCTGGGCAAGCACCGTCCCGCCAACCACACTGACTCCGACTAGGCCGGCGGCTACAGGCAACATAAGCCACCGCTTGCTCGTAGGCATCTTCATGCTCGTATTCCTTCTCCAGGTGTTATACCTGGGCCATCGCTGATGTCCCGCCGGCATCCGCGGTGCCGGAGGGATTCCCATGGGTGGTTCTGCAACGCTCACCTTGAAGCCTAGTGCCCACGCCATTAGAAAATCCTGTGAAATAAGACCGTCAAAGGGCAACCAGTACTATTGGTCAGCGTAGCTGGACCCGCGCGAGCGGCTTCATGACGTGGTTCTCCACGCTGGCAGTTTGGGCATCTGCCACTGTTACAATGGCCTCGAAGAACTATGTTTGCCTCCACGATTACCCAGGTGAAGAAGCGCGACGGGCGCATCGTGCGCTTCGAGCCTGCCAAGATCGAAGCGGCCATCGCCAAGGCCTTCACCGCAACTGGCACCGCTCAGGACAGCAACCCCAGTGCAATCGCTACCGGGGCCATACGCCACCTAGAGGAGCATTTGCGCGGACTGACGCCGAGCGTGGAAGAGGTGCAGGACGCCGTCGAAGAAGCCCTCATGGGCGCGGGGTTCCCCGCGGTCGCCAAGGCCTACATCCTCTACCGCCAGAAGCGCACCGAGGTGCGGCAGGCCAAGGAACTGCTTGGCGTTCGCGACGAACTCAAACTGACCGTCAACGCTATTAAGGTACTCGAGCGGCGCTACCTCCAGCGTAACGAGCAAGGGCTGCTGATGGAGACGCCAGTCGAGATGTTTCGCCGAGTGGCCAAGGCAATCGCCGGTGTCGAGCAGATCGGGGCGAGCGGCATCGAGGATGAGTTCTACTCGCTGCTCACCAACCTAGAGTTCCTGCCCAATTCGCCGACGCTGATGAACGCTGGTACTTCGGTCGGCCAGTTGTCGGCCTGTTTCGTGATCCCCGTCAAGGACGACATGGGCGAAATCTTCGATGCTGTGCGCGACATGGCTCTGATCCACCAGTCGGGCGGCGGTACTGGCTTTTCCTTCTCGCAACTCCGTCCCAAAGGCGACATCGTCAAATCGACGGGCGGCATCGCCTCCGGACCGGTCTCCTTCATGCGCGTCTTCGACACGGCGACCGACGTCGTCAAGCAGGGCGGGCGCCGTCGCGGCGCGAACATGGGCATCCTGCGTGTCGATCACCCCGACGTGCTGGAGTTCATCGAGGCGAAGAGCCGCGAAGGCGTGCTAACCAACTTCAACGTCTCCGTTGCTGTGACGGACGCCTTCATGGAGGCAGTCGTAAGCGGGCAGGACTACGCGCTCATCAGTCCGCGCACTAGCCAAGAAGTGCGCCGCCTCAGCGCGCGACACGTCTTCAACCTCATCGCTACTAGCGCCTGGCGCAGCGGCGACCCCGGCCTCGTCTTCATCGACGGCATCAACAAGAGCAACCCGACGCCGCAGTTAGGTCCGATGGAGGCAACGAATCCCTGCGGCGAACTGCCGCTGCTGCCCTTCGAGAGTTGCAACCTCGGGTCTGTTAACCTGGCGAAGATGGTGCACGACGGTGCCGTGAACTGGGATCGCCTGCGGCGCGCGGTGCGTCTCGGCGTACGCTTCCTCGACAACGTGATCGATGCGAACCGTTACCCCTTGCCGCAGATCGAGGCCATCACTCGCGGCAACCGAAAGATCGGCCTGGGCGTGATGGGTTTCGCCGATATGCTCATGATGCTTGGCATCCCTTACGACTCGCAGGAGGGCGTCGACTTTGCTGAACGGCTGATGACCTTCGTCGAGCAGGAGGCGATGTCGGCGTCACAAGGCCTGGCCCGCGAGCGCGGCCCGTTCGCCAACTTCGCAGGCTCTATCCACGACCGTCCGGGCGCTACACCGCTGCGCAACGCCACCGTGACCAGCATCGCGCCGACGGGCACGATCAGCATCATCGCGGGCTGCTCCAGCGGCATCGAGCCGCTCTTCGCCCTCGCCTACGTGCGCAACGTGATGGAAGGCGTCCACCTGCTCGAGGTGAATCCACTCTTCGAGCGCCTCGCCCACGATCGCGGCTTCTACTCGCATGACTTGATGGCCGCTGTGGCCCGCAGCGGCTCCGTGCGTGGCATGGGCCAGGTGCCCAAGGAAGTACGGCGAGTCTTTGTCACCGACTTCGACATCGCCCCGGAGTGGCACGTCCGGATGCAGGCCGCCTTCCAGCGTCACTGCGATAACGCCGTCTCAAAAACGATCAACCTGCCCAATACAGCGACCATCGACGATGTACGGGATGCCTTCCTGCTTGCGTGGCGGCTCAAGTGCAAAGGCATCACCGTGTTCAGATACGGCAGCAAGAGCCAGCAGGTGCTCTACCGTGCAGGCGACGTCGCAGCCAGTCAAGGCGAGGTCACCTCGTTCGTCAGCGCCTCATCGGAGTACGCGGGCGGCTGTCCGGCCGCTGTCTGCGAATTCTAGGCTCGGCTACTGGACCTGCAACGCCGTTCGCATCCCAGCGTCGTAGTGGCCTGGCACGTTGCAGATCAGGGCATACTTGCCTGGGGCAAGGTTCAGGGTAACGCTGGCAGATTTTTTCGCACCGAGTTGAGCATCCGGGATTTCCCCAACCTTGGTGCCTGCCTTCGCCACATCCACCGAGCCACCAACGCTCGGCAGCGCATCGGGTGCAAGATCGGTCTTGATGACGACCAACTCGTGCGGAATCGCGCCGCCGTTCGTCGCGTTGAAGGTCACGCCGCCCGCTGTCACTGTCAGTTTGTCGGCGGTGAGCTTGAACTCGCTCAACTGGACGGCAACAGTACCGGGTGGGCCCGCCGGGGGCTTCGACGGCTGCGCACTTGGCTGACCACCTGGAGCCGCGGTAGCCGTCTCGGGAGCCGCTTCGCCCACGAACAGCGATGCATGATTGCCAGCCTGATAGTGGCCGGGCAAGTTGTCCAGAATCACATAGTGGCCTGCGGGTAATTCATGAAATAGGCTCTGGGCCTTGCCCGAGGGGACTTGGCTGATCTTGTCGATGACCTCGCCTGCCTTCGCGAGGTCGACTTCGAATCCAGTGACAGGAAGCTTGTCGTCCGGCAAGTCGGTCTTGAGGATGATGATGTCGTGCAGCTGCTGGCCCTGATTGATCGCGCGGATCGTCGCCTTACCGGGTTGGATGGACTCAGGCTCCATCACGATCTTCCACTCGCTGATCCTGGCCTCGGAGTAACTGGGATTAACCTGCTCGCGGCTGCAGGCGGCCAGCACCAGCACGACGGCGGCAGCTCCCGCGAGCACCAGTAGCAACTTGCGCATGATCGAACGTCCCTCCTGTGCAGCACAGGCGCTCGCCATCAGTCAGCCTGAGCCTCGTCAAACGACAGCGCATATTACAGTACCACAGGTTGTGTGAATTGCGTAACAATCATCGCCCAACAGAAGCGAGGTGCGTCATTTCATAGGCCGGAACTTGGGCAGTGTCAACTCTGCCATGACGTCTTCGAAGACAACCTCGACGGGCATGCCTGCCCGCACATCCTCAGGCTCGCAGCCTACGATGTTGCTCACCATCTTCAGCCCGCGCTGCTCGGCAAGTTCCACCCAGGCGACGACGTACGGCACATCCTGCGCGAAGCCCGGCATCGTCGCTTGATAGACCACGATGAAGGAGTACACTGTGCCTCTGCCGCTGAGGCGCTCCCAGCGGAACTCGGTGCCGTTGCAGCCGTGGCACATGGGCGACGGGAAGAAGATAAAGGCGGCACACCGGATGCACCGTTGCATGCGAAGTTCATGGGCCTTGCAGCCGTCCCAGAATGGCTGTGTGAGGACGTCGGCCGCGGGTACCGGTTTGTTATAGGTGTTGGGCATAGCATCACCTCCGCAGCAACAGCGCGCTGCCGACGTTGCCCCCGAAGCCGGAGCAGAGCGCGATTTCCGCGTCTTTGACCTGCCGCCGTCCCGCCCTCCCGCGCAGCTGACCTACTGCCTCGGCGACGTTGTTCAGGCCATGGACATACCCTTCGTTCAGCAGGCCGCCATGCGTGCCGACAGGTATCTTGCCCGTGAGCGCGATGTTCCCCGACTCGACGAACGGCCCACCTTCACCCTTCTTGCAGAAGCCGAAGTCCTCAACCTGACACAGTACGGTAAAGGTGAAGGCGTCGTAGATCTCAGCCACATCCACATCGGCCACCGTGATGCCTGCGCGGGCAAAAAGGCCGGGTGCGATGTACTTCGGGAACATGGTGGTGAAGTCGTCGTACTTGTCGAGTTGCGGACCGGGGTTCGGGCCGCCGCCATAGGCAAACGATGTCACATAGGCCGGGCGGTGCGGCATATCGCGGGCGATGTCGGCTCGGCTGACAATCATGGCGCACGCCGCGTCCGTCTCCTGGCAGCAATCGAGCAGGTGAAATGGCTGCGCCACCCATCGCGACGCACGGTAGTCATCAAGCGTGAGGGGGTCGCGCATGACCGCGCGTTCGTTGTGCAGAGCGTTCGCGCGGAGCGTCACCGCGATCGCGCCGAGTTGGTCGTTCGTCGTGCCGTACTCAATCATGTGGCGGCGCGCCATCATCGCGTAGGTCATCGGCGGCCCGCCGAATCCAAACGGCGCCATGAATTGCGTGGTGCCGCCGAAGCCCGTCGCGCCGGCACTGGTCCGCAGCCGCCCCATACGCACGCCGGATCGGCCGTTCATCGCGCGAAAGCAGACGACGTGCTTGCACAAGCCGCTCGCGATGGCCATGGCCGCCTGAGCAACAATGGCGCACGACTGCGATCCGCCGCCCTGCACATCGTTCTGCCAGTGCGTCCCCGCCATGCCCAGCGCCATCGCCACCTCTCGCACCGGCACCGAATCGTTGACCGAGTACGACAGGATGCCGTCGACGTCCTTCGGTGTGAGGCCGGCATCGCGGATGGCGTTATAGCAGGCCTCCAGCGCAAGCGTCATCACCGAGACGCCGGAGTTGCGCGTGATCTTCGTATAGCCGACGCCGCTTACCGCAGCCTGGTCTTTCGCCGTGTTGGTGGGCACGGTGGCGATTCTAGTCGCCGCCATCGGCCCTTTACAACCCCAGCCGCCTGCATACAATCAGACTGCACACATATTCCGAAAGGTCGCCAGCATGCCGGTCTACGAATACAACTGCCGCACGTGCCGCCGCGTCGTGAGCATCTGGCTCCGCAGCTTCAACGATCAGACGCCGCCGGAGTGCCCCAACTGCAAAGGGACAGACCTCCAACGTCGCATCTCACGAGTCATCATTGCCAAGGGCTCACGCAGGCAGCTCAACGATATGGACCGCGGTCGCCTCATGAGTCACTACGAAGGGCACGACAAGGGCAGCCAGGCCTCCTGGGCGCGGCGCATGGCCAGCGAGTTAGGCGAGGCTGGGTCTGACTTCCGCGACATGGCCGAGAAAGTGGAGGCCGGCGAGCAGGTCTTTGACCTGTACGACCCGGCGCCCATGCTCGACCACAAGCTCAGCGAGAAGAGCGCGACTATCGACAGCGGGCCGGCCCCTTCGTCAGACGCGCACATCGACTAGGCCCGTCAGGCTTCGCCGGGCACAGGTGCTGGCCCCGGGGCTCGGAATCCCTTCGCCGCCCAGGCCAGCATGTTCCAAGCCGCTTGTCGTCGTGCTCTGCTAGCGGCCATGATCAGGAAGGCAAGCCCCAGGTAGATCGACGAGAAGACAAGTCGGCCCGTCTCCCCGGTGAAGAAAAACTGGATGATGAACAGCAAGAGCAAGGCCACTGCCCCCGGCCAGTACATGCGCATAGCGACGATGAGCAACACAGCGAAGAGCGACTGGGCCGCCGTGATCAAGAATTCGTCCACCTGCCGCGTGTCCATCGGCAATTGGCCCAGCGCACCGAGGCTGACGCTATAGACAATCGGCAGCGTGCCGACCAGCATCGTCCACTGGTTCACCTTTGACGAGATGAGCACGCCCATCGCCATCGCGCCCATGCCGCGAATGGCGAAGTAGAAGGCGATGCCAATCTCGGGCGCCTCCGAAGCGAGCGGGGCCACCCACTGGACGAGGAAGAACTCATCGACGCCAACATCTTTACCGGTCGCCACAAGGCTCTCGGCGAAGGGCTCGGCAACGGAGAAGATAACTACTGCTGGAACGATGAACATGAGCAGGAGGGCCAGTCTGCGCTTCGGCCTCGGGAGCGCCGCGATGGCGGCCATGGGACCGACGACCACCTCATGCTCCTCGGCGGCCTTGCCGCGCGAACTCATCGCCATATAGGCCACGAAGAGGGCCACCAGCACGATGCTGTCCACGATGTTGAGCGAGCCAGCGGCGCCACCCGGGCCATCTATGACCAGCGTGCGGAAAAAGATGGTGAAGGCCCAGCCGGTGGCTAGCAGCAGAAAGGTCATCTCCAGTTTCTGCCGCGGGTCCAGAAGGAGCGGCTGGCGCCTGCGCCTGTTCCAGAAGAGCAGTGCGACGACGGCCCAGCCAAAGCCAATGAGCAGCCGGTTGCTGCCCGTCATGTTGGCCGTCGCGTAGTGGGCCTGCGCGGGGTCGCTGGCGGCGTTCCACGCGAAGACGAAGTCGACGGCGTACTCAGGCAGGACGGCAATCAGGGCGACGAAGGCGAGCGCGAGCGACCGCGACACTTCGAGTTCG
>JACQEE010000017.1 GCA_016200725.1 Chloroflexota bacterium | reverse complement strand
CGTACGAGGCGCTGGTAAAGAAGGCGTCGCCGGAATACACGATCGAGAACACCACGCGCGACGACTACTCGATCATGCACTACACCTCGGGGCCGACGGGCAAGCCGAAGGGCGCGGTGCACTGTCACAACTCGGTCATCCAGCAGTACATCACCGGCCAGTGGTGCCTCGACCTGCACGAGGAGGACCTCTACTGGTGCACCGCCGACCCCGGCTGGGTCACGGGCACGTCGTACGGCATCATCGCGCCGTGGACGAACGGCTGCACGCAACTGATCTACGAGGGCGGCTTGAAGTCGTCGGCCTGGTACGAGTTGGTCCAGAAGTACAAGGTCACGGTGTGGTATACGGCGCCGACGGCCATCCGCATGCTGATGAAGGTGGGCATCAACGCCACGAAGCGCTACGACCCCTCGAGCCTGCGCTTCACCTCGAGCGTGGGCGAGCCGCTGAACCCGGAGGGCATCTTCTTCGGCCAGGAGGCCTTCGACCTGCCCTTCCACGACAACTGGTGGCAGACGGAGACGGGAGCCATCCTCTGCGCCAACTACGCCGAGTCGCCGATCAAACCCGGCTCGATGGGGCGACCTATCCCCGGCGTGGAGATCGGCATCATCGACGACCAGTGGCAGCCGGTCGCGGCGGGCAAGGAGGGCAACCTCGCGGTGCGCCCCGGCTGGCCCTCGATGATGGTGACGTACTGGAAGAACGAGGAGATGTACCGCTCGAAGTTCAAGGGCGGCTGGTACATCACGGGCGACCGCGCGCGCATGGACGAGGACGGCTACATCTGGTTCATCGGCCGCGCCGACGACGTGATCAACACGGCGGGCCACCTCGTGTGGCCCTTCGAGGTCGAGAGCGCGCTCGTCGAACACCCGGCGGTCGCCGAGGCGGGCGTCATCGGGAAGCCCGACCCCATCGCGATGGAGGTGGTCAAGGCGTTCGTGTCGCTGCGCGAGGGCTACGAGCCGACGGACCAACTGCGCAGCGAGATCATGGGCTTCGTGCGCAAGAAACTCTCGGCAGGGGTCGCCCCTCGCGAGATCGAGTTCGTCGCCAGCCTGCCGAAGACGCGCAGCGGGAAGATCATGCGCCGCCTGCTGAAGGCGCGCGAGTTGGGGCTGCCGGAAGGGGATACGAGCACGCTGGAGGACTAGCCTAATTTGTCATTCTGGGGCGTCTCGCCCCAGAATCTCGCATTCAGTGCCAGTTCTCGCTGGGGCACGACACTCCCGGGCCGCCATTTTCGAGAGGTTGGTGCATTGTGCGAGATGCTGGGCCGTGGCGGCCCAGCATGACAAGAGGGCCGTACCAGTCCTCGCTGAGGTCACGCCACTTCGGGTTCATGGCACGGATCAAGGCGAACTTCTCGCGACGGCGCTTGTTCTTGATTTGCTTCTCGCGCGTCAGCGCCGCGTACACGTCACCCGTCTCCTCGTAGTAGACAAGAAGGTCAATCTTATATCGGCTCGTGAAGCCGCCAGTTTCCCCGGTCTTGTGCTGCCAGATACGGCGCTCGAGGTTGCTGGTCACGCCGGTGTAGAGCGTGCCAGAACGGTTGGTCATGATGTAGACGAAGTAGTGGTGTTCGCGGCGCATAGGGGTCTGCTTTCGTGAGGTGGTTGCGTTGTGCGAGATTCTGTGGCCAAGGGCCACAGAATGACAAGAGGGGGATGGCACATCGCGTGGCGTGGTTGGTGAGAGCGAGATTCTGGGGCGCAACGCCCCAGAATGACAGAATGTGGTCTTCAGTTGTGCAGGTGTATACTGATTAGTCCCCGACTGACCCACAGTGAATCGGAGGCGCGTGATGCCTGTCCGCTCTGTGAGCGCCCAGAAGCGCTTCTACAACTTCCACGGCAAGATGCCGGCGATGTCCTTCGAGGCGGAGCCGGCGCCGCTGCCTGACCCCTCGAAGAACCCGATGCCGAAGTTGATCACGGATACAACGCTGCGCGACGGGGCTCAGGACCCGCGATTTGCGCTGTTCCCCGCCGAGGCGCGCGTCGAGTACTACGATCTGCTGCACAAACTGGACAACGGCACCGGGCGCATCGAGCAGGTCGAGGTGTTTATCTACCAGAAGCGCGACATCTGGTGCCTCGAGCGGCTGCTGGAGCGCGGCTACGACTTTCCCCAGGTGACGACGTGGACGCGAGCCTCGCCGAAGGACATCAAACTGCTGGTCGACATCTCCGGAGGCCGGGTCAAGGAGACAGGCATGCTCGCCTCCGCCTCCGACCACCACATCTTCGACAAACTGGGCTATCGCAGCAAGGAAGAGGCGGTCGAGAAGTACCTCACGCCGATCATGAGCGCTGTCGAGCACGGCGTCGTGCCGCGCGTGCACCTCGAGGACGCCACGAAGGCCGACATCTACGGTTTCATCATTCCGTTCATCCAGCGCGTGCAGAAGGAGACCGAGGGCAAGGCAAAGTTCCGCCTCTGCGATACGCTGGGCATCGGCTTCCCTGACCCCTACGCGTCGCTGCCGATGGGCGTGCCGCGGCTCGTCTCTACGGTGCTGAGCGAGACTGGCGCGGAACTCGAGTGGCATGGCCACAACGACTTCGGCTTCGCGACAGCGAACAGCGTGCTCGCCTGGCGCTACGGCGCTAAGCGAGTCAACGTGGCCTTCGGCGGGCTGGGCGAGCGCACGGGCAACACGAGCATCGAGCAGGTGCTCGCGGACTACATCCGCATCTACGGCGACCCCGGCTTCAAACTCGAGGCGCTGCGCGAGATGGCCGACCTCATTCGCCGCGAGGTGAGCGAGGTCAACGTCAAGGCGCCGATCGTCGGCGACGCCATCTTCACGACGCAGGCGGGCATCCACCAGTCGGGCGTCGAGCGGCAGAAGAAAGCCGAGGGCGGCGACATCTACCTGCCCTTCGATCCGCACCTGCTCGGCGAGCAGACGGTCGAACTGCACCGCGTCGGCTCGCTCTCGGGGGCCGAGGGCATCGTGGCGCTGCTGAACAAGAAGGCGGCGGCGGTCGGGCGACCGGCCGACTACACGACGGCGAGTCGCGTGGTGAAGTACGTCTACGACAAGGTGCAGGAAGCGTACGACGGGGAGTGGGACGAGGCGACGAAGTCGTACCGCAACGCGCGCAGGACGTTCTTCACTGCGGACGAACTCTACCGCCTCGCGGAAGAGTACGAGCACGCACAGCAGCGCGCGGGCAAGGCCCCGGAGACGCAGGCCAAGGCTGCGATGGGGTAACCTAACCCCTTGCCTCTTCCCTGGGAGTAGGCTCTTGCAAATAAAGATCGAGGCGAAGACGGCGCAAAATGGTCAGGCCGCCGCTGGGTCATCCGGTTCGGGTCGACTCATGACGCGGCGAGTGATACAAGCCGGGCAATAGCAGGATTGCCGATCTCGACTCATATGAACAAGTCCGTGTAAGCGGCCATTGTCCTGGTCGAGCCTCGGGGCTATGACTTCAAAGTCTCGATTAATCCCATGCTCATATCTTGCAAAGACCGCATTCGCGACGAAGTCTGCGATCTGAAGAAGGCGCGTGCTTTTCGCTGGAGCAAAATACGGGATGTCAGCAAGATTATGGGTCTCCCCCCAACGATGACCCCTATCGGCGATGCGTTGGGCGAGGAATTCAAGATTCTGTCTGTAACCAGACTCGGCCACAACGATTAGGCCCCTTTGTTGGTCTCCCCGATCTCTGTAACCTCTTCCAAGCATTTGGTCAAACCTGCTCACTACCTGCTCAAACCCGAATTCGTAGTGGTCGGTTGTGACGCTCGCCTTTTCAATCGCGATCGCAAAGATGCTTGCGCGAGAGTCTGCGATTCTTCGGTAGATGTCACCCATCAAACTGTTTCGCTCTGCTCTGGTTAAGACATCAAAGGGCGCCGGTACGCGACCATCCGGAGCGCGGAGGGCGGAAGCGTGGAAATGCACTTGGCCGGTCACGCGTGGTAGGTACTTCGCCTGAATCTGGTCGAGCGCCTGGGCAAGGAAATAGGTCTCACGCTCAAAAACAGCAACGCCCGCCACAATGAAGTAGCGGGCGCTCTCATGCGTACCAGACTCGTCCAGATAGACGATGTGCATTAGAGGGAGTCGACTGAGGTAGAACCTCAACGGGCTAGCCGGTGGGAGCCCTATCGACTGAGGCAGGGTCTATCTAGTTATTGACAAATTGTCAATGACCGTGTGTCTGTGGTACAAGCCTCCTGTGATCGCGATTATCTATTGTTTTCGCACCAGCGCGTGGTAGACGGTGCCGTCTTTGCGCATGGCGAGCAGCGGGTGGCCGGTACGCTTGCACCAGGTGGGCATGTCCTGCTCGATGGTGGGGTCGTCGGAGAGCACTTCGAGCACCTGGCCTGGCTGCATGTCGCGGATGCGCTTGGCCGTTTCCCAGACGGGGATGGGGCAGTGAAGGCCTAGCGTATCGAGGGTTTCGTCGGGCTGGGGTGTCGCGTCGGGCACGATTGCTCACGCT
>JACQEE010000209.1 GCA_016200725.1 Chloroflexota bacterium | reverse complement strand
GTCCGCGCGTGATGCCAAATCTAGGCCTCGACTACACCGTATTGCGGCAGACAAACCCAGGCCTAGTCATAGCCTCGATCACCGCGTTCGGTCAGTACGGCCCTAACCGCGACCGTATCGCGTACGGCGCGAACATCGAGGGGTCGTGCGGGCTCATGGCGACGACAGGGTATCGCGACGATGAGACGCCCTACCGCACCACCCTCTACTACGCCGACCCGGTCATCGCGGTGCACACGGCGTTTGCGACTCTGGCAGCGCTGTTTCATCAGCGACGGACAGGGCAAGGCCAGCACATCGACCTATCGCTGCAGGAGAATGGCATCGCGTTCGTGCCTGAGGCGGTGGTGCAGTACACGGTAACCGGTACGACAATGCGCCCGCTGGGGAATCGACATGCTGTCCATGCGCCGCAGGGCTGTTACCTCTCCCTGGGTGACGACATGTGGCTCGTGCTCACAGTACGCGACGACTCGGATTGGCGTCGGCTACGCGATGTGATCGGCGATGCACGGCTGCGCGACTCGAGGTTCGACAGCGTGGAGGGACGTCGTCGGCACCACGATGAGATCGACAAGGTACTACTCGAGTGGACAGCCAAGTTCGACCACAACGAGGCAGCGCAGCGTCTCCAAGAGGCAGGCGTGCCAGCGGCGCCGGTACTGGCCAACTGGGAGATCGTGAGCAACCCGCACATCCATGCGCGCGGCTTCTACGTGACGACCAACCATCCCGAGGTTGGAGTATTCCCTTATCCGGGTATGCCGTGGAAGTTCTCGGCCACACCGGCGAGTGTGCGCCTGCCTGCGCCGTGCTTCGCGGAGCATAACCGATTCGTCTACTGCGAGTTGCTCGCGATGCGCAACGCCGCGCCACAGCCGCTATACGAGAGGCGAGTGATCACCGACGAACCACCACCTGGGCTACCTAGGCCAGTGGTGCAGCGGCGGCCTTGACCCAAAAGACGTTACGCCTTCCTGAGTTCGGCTAGGATAGATTTCAGGGTCTCCGCATCCTTCGGCCCGTTGACCGGAATTTTGAAGCCGCAGCGGGTGCTGACCCCGCCCCAGCGCTGCTTGATCTTCTTGGCGATTTGATCGTGGGTGCCGATATTGGCGAACTCTGCGAGCATCTCGTCGGTAAAGACATCGGCCATTTCATCCCATTTCCCCTCGCGCGATAGGCGGTGCAACTCGAGATGCTCTTCGCCCCAGCCATGGATGTCCATGACGGGCCGGTAGGCCGGCGTAGATGCGTAGAAGGCCAGGTGCTTCTTCGTTGGCCTGATCTGCTTCTCGATGGCCTCTTCGTTCGCCCCCGTGATCGTGAAGCCGACGCCAACGATGTCGAGGTCCTTCAGCGTGCGACCAGCCTTCTTGGCTCCCGCTTCGAGGTACGGCAGGATGACCTTCTGGGTGTACTTGGGCGTATTGAAACCGTGCATCCGTATGCCGTCGCATAGTTCGCCGGCGAGTTGGAGGTTGTAAGGATTCAGCGCCGAGATGTAGATGGGGATGTGCGGGTGCTCAATGGACTTCGGTGTAAAGAAGGGGGTCATGAGATTGAAGCGGTAGAACTTGCCCTGGAAGTCGAGTTTGGTGCCTTTCTGCCAGCACTCCCAGATCGCGCGCATGGACATGATGTACTCGCGAAGACGCGGCCCAGGGGAGTCCCACGTCGTGCTGAACCGCCGCTGGATGTGGGCGCGCACCTGCGTGCCGATGCCGAGGTGCAGCCGACCCTTCGAGTAGCCCTGCAGCTCCCACGCCTGGTAGGCGACTACCATTGGACTGCGTGGGAAGGCGATGAGGACAGACGTCTCGAGGTGAACCAGCTGCGTGTGCTCGGCGGCAAGGAGCAGACGGAAGAGAGGGTCGCCGGTGATCTCGCCGGTGGATACGGCGTCGTAGCCAAGCGCCTCGGCCTGACGTGCCTCCGCAGGGATCGTATTGAGATCGGTCATCGAGAGGCCGCAGTCGACACGCATGAGTACTCCTTAGGAAGCGAACTTGGCCGGAGCGGATTCTACGCCCGGGGGTGTTGGGTGTCTACGCGCCGGTAAGAAAGCCTTCGAGGGCCGAGAGAAACGCAGGGTGATTGTCGAGCATGACACGGTGCCCTGCGTTGGCGATCTCCACAAGGCTTGCGCTGGGCAACGTGGCCGCCATACGCTCAGCCTGGGCGCGGTCAAGCACACTACTGCGTTCACCGCGCACAACAAGCGAGGGACAGGTGATTGCCGCGAGCATGTTCCAGACGACGAGGGGTGACGCGATGCGGCGGACGGGCCGCTTCGGCGAGCGGAGCAGCCGATCGTATTTCCACGTCCACTTGCTGTCCGGCCCCTGCCGCACCGCATGCTGGGCGCGATGGCGTAGGACGTCGGCGGGCGCGGCTGGATCAGCAGCCTGCATGAACTGGTAGACGGCTTCCACCGAAGCGAACGCCTCGGGCGGCCGTCGCACCTCAGGCGGCATGGCTGCCGGTGCCTTAGGCATATCGGGGCCGATGTCGACAATGGCCAGGCGCTCCACTCGAGCCAAGTTCCGTGCCGCGTATTCGATGGCGTGGATGCCACCCATCGAGTGACCGACGAGCGCGAAGCGCTGCGCCCCCAACGCATCCACCAGAGCAGCAAAATCGCGGATGTAGCGGTGCTGGTCGTAACCGTCGCGCGCCCAGTCGCTATCGCCGTGACCACGCTGGTCGAGCGCGACGACGTGGAAGCGCTCACAAAGAGCATCAGCCTGCTGATCCCATGTGTGCGCATTGCTCGCAAAGCCGTGGAGGAGAAAGAGCCACGGCCGCGATGGCTCGCCCCACTCAAGGTAGTGGAGGTGCAGACTGTTCAGTGCCACATGGTGGTCGCGCGGGACGTACTGGAGACGCATTGCGCTCTTATGGTATGGGCGGCGGAGGGAAGGTCAAGGTGGGCGGTCGGAAGACTTGGGAATAGCGCGACGCAGATTCTGAACCCGTCGACGGGCTCAGAATAGCATGGAAGGCCTTCAAGCGATTGACGCCACTTGATGGCCGTGCTATACCGGACGCATAGCGCGGCGCAGCGGTAGCAAGGGAGGTGGCGATGTTCAGCCCCGTACGGTTCCCAAATGACGTTGAGGAATTGGTGCGGTTCGTGGAGGAGACGCCGACCGGGGAGATCATCCCGGCCACGCTGGCGAAACTGCGAGCGGGCCTAGAGCCCAAGTCGTTGCTTCGCGCAGGCGCTCTCGCCGTCACGCGCTCGACCGAACTCCCTGGCCATCATCACGGCGGGCCGATTCACCCAGTCTCCGGCACCTATCCCGTCTACCACACCTCGCGGATGCTGTCGGGCGAAACCGCCTTCCTCCCAATCATTCAGCACACCGCATTGTGCAATCTCCACGTCCACGAGCCCGACATGGGCCCATACATCATGCCGGAGATCGAACCACTCGGCGCGGGCGACAACTCTGCAAAAGCCGTGCGAGAGGCCTTTGACCGCCAGATGCGGATGCGGCATCGCTCAGCAATCGAGAAGCACCTGCTGTGGTTCCTCGAGAACCTGCCGCAGGACGAAGTACTCGACATCATTCTTTCCAAGGCAGTGACGCGGAACCCGGAGGATGACCACTATTTCCTCTACCCGTCGTTCACATCGCGCGCGCTCGATCTCATCGGATGGGAGTGGGCCAAGTATCTGCTGCGGCCAACCGTGACCTACCTCTCGCAGGGCACCTTCTACACCGGCGCCAACGCGCCACCCTTCGCGAACATCGAAGCGCTCCTGACCCAGTACAAGCTGCTTGAGATGCCGGTGAAGCAGCACACCTCGGCAGCGGAGACACAGGCCGTGGGTGCACTCGCGGAACGTGCTGGCAATACCAACGCCTACGCCGAGATCCCCGTGATGGTGGCTGAGGCAATCGCCGGTGGCCTGTCCATCGAAGGCGCTGGTGAGGCGATGTCCATCGGGGCGTCGGTGATCCACCTGCGCACGAGTTACGGCAATCCGATGGACGTGCACCTGCACACGGGCATCAACGTGCGGCGCTACCTACTCAAGAAGCCCGGCATCAGCACTAGGACGAAACTGTTGCTGCTGCTCACTTGGCACTCAGGCCCAGAGGTACGCCTCAGTGAGAAGAAGATGGAGTGGAGCGCGAAAGTCGAATCCGAGCGGATGGCCAAGTTACCGGCACGCAGCCAGCCAGAACT
>JACQEE010000208.1 GCA_016200725.1 Chloroflexota bacterium | reverse complement strand
TCTCCATGTACTGCCCATGCCCGGTGCGCTTCTGATGGTAGAGGCCCATCAGCAGCGCGGTGCCGACGCCGAGCGCGGAGGAGACGTCCGGGTTGCCTTCGTTGGCCTGGAACAATTGGCTGGAGACCGTGCGGAACTCCTTGTAAGACAATTTCGTGTTCGCGGGCGGCGGCATCTCGCGACCGGCCTGATAGAGCGCGCCGCCGCAGACCGCGCCTGGGATGGGGTGCATCGCTGGACGATGGGCGTAGGGTCCCGTGGCCCCGTAGGAACCCGCGTAGAGATAGACGAGGCTGGGGTTGAGTTTGTGGCAAGTGTCGTAGTCGATGCCGAGGCGCGGCGTGACGCCTGGCCGGAAGTTGTGCATCAGCAGGTTCGCCCGCTTGATCCAGTCGTGGGCGATCTTCTGGCCGTCCGGATGCTTGAGGTCGACGGCGATGCTGCGCTTGCCCTGCATCGGCTTTGTCGAGGTCGCGGCCCAGCGGCGGAAGGAGTCGCCGTCGAGCGACTCGAATTTGACGATGTTGGCGCCGAGATCGGCGAGTATGGCGTTGCCGAAGGGAGCGGCGAACCAGGTGGCGAACTCGACGACAGTGACGCCTTCGAGCGGGTATATGGGCATCGGTCGGCCGTTCTTGAAGACCTTCGCCTTGCGAGCCTTCACGGAAGCGAGCACCTCGCGCGTGTGCTGGCCAAGCGATGGGGCTGGGCCCTGCGGGGCGAGTGGCGTCGCGCTGCACTTCACGAGGGGGCCGAGTTGCTTGGTCGTGCCCACGCTCGGGTCTTTGACGATGGAGAAGTTTTTGTTGTCAACGATCTGCGGGTGGTCGAAGGCCTCCTGCGTCTGGCGGAAGGGCTCGCAGGCGGCGTCGACTTCGTGGACGAAGATGTCCATCCACTCCTCGGCCGTCTTCTCCTTCATGCGGACGTGCAGTTTCTCATACAACGCTTCCATGTCGGGGCCAGCCTGGATGTTAGGCAGCCCTTGGTAGCGCGGTTCTTCGAGGAGCTCGGTCAGGTTGACGCCCGCTAGGTAGTTGACGAAGAGATGCGACATGGAGTTCGCCATCTGCAGCCACTTGCCATCCTTTGTCTGCGCGACAAAGTACTGGGGCGTCGGCGAACCGCGCTGGAACTCCTTGGGCGGGCTCGACCGGAGCGACAACTGATAGCGGAGCCAGTCCCAGTCGTAGGCGAAGAGAGCTTGCAGGATGCTGGTCTCGACCTTCTGCCCCTTGCCGGTCTGCTCGCGGACATAGAGCCCGGCCATGATGCCGGTGATCGCGTACATCGCCGCGCCGAAGGTGCCGCACATGACGGCGGCGTAACGCGGGCCGTCCTTCTCGATCACCTTGTTGAAGGCTTGAGTGCGCCCGGCTTTGGCATTGACGATGGCGTCGTAGCCCTTCAGGTGCGCGAGGCTCTTCAGCGGGCCGAAGCCGGTGATCGAGCAGTGCACGAGCGCGGGGTTGATCTTGCGCAGCGTGTCGTAGGATGCGCCCATGCGGGAGTCATCGCCGGGCATCGGCGAGAGGACGGCGACATCCGCGGTCTTTGCAAGGTTGTGAAGGTCTTCCTTGCCCTTGGCGGTCTTGAGGTCGAGGACGACGCTCTTCTTCCCACGGTTCCACATGATCCAGGCGGGATGGTGGCGGGACCAATCGCCGCGCGGGGGCTCGATCTTGATGACCTCGGCGCCGGCGTCGGCGAGGACCATGGTGGCGAGGCCGCCAGCCATGCCCCGGGAGAGGTCCAGGACGGTGAGTCCCTCGCAGATTTGGGCCATGGAAGCCTCCAGGACGAATCAGCAGTTCGGCTGCATTTTGGCACAGGGTCGCGCGCGGTGACAAGGCGCGCAACGGATGCACGAGACGCTTGCCTTGCCGAAGGCAGAGTCGCGTACCTATGATGAACAGACCGGAGTGGCCCAAGGAGGGCGTCGATGGACTTGCGCGCGTTCGAGGTGCCGGTGGCATCGCTGCGGTGGCGCTGTGACCCGAAGCAGTTCGATTTCAAGTGTACCGACGAGTTGCGCTCGACGGTGCGGGAGTTCATTGGTCAGGAACGCGCGATCAGCGCGATCGAGTTCGGGCTGGGCGTGAACCAGCCTGGTTACAACATCTATGTTGCGGGCATGCCGGGGACCGGTCGGTCGACGATTATCAAGGCGCATCTCGAAGAGGTCGTGCGGCAGAAGCAGGAGCGCGGCGATGCGCCGAAGCCGAAAGACTGGTGCTACATCTTCAACTTTGCCGACCCGGACAGGCCGAAGATCATCGGCCTGCCTGCCGGACTTGGGAGGCAGTTCAAGCAGGGGCTGGAGGCGCTCTACGAGCACCTGCGGCAATCGGTGGCGCAGGCCTTCTCCGGCGAAGAGTACGGCAACCAGCGCAAGGCGATCGGGGAGCGGAACCAGGAGGCGCAGCGGCTGCTGTTTCAGCAGTTGGACCAAGAGGCGCGCAAGCTAGGACTGATCGTGCAGTTCTCGCCGATGGGTGTGGTCGTGGCGCCGATGAAGGACGGGCGGGCGGCGACGCAAGAAGAGTTCCAGGCGCTGCCGGAGCGGACCCGCGAGCAGGTCGAACAGCGGCGGGAGGCGGTGCTGAAGCGCGTGGAGACGATGCTTGAACAGGCGCGGGCGATGGACCTCCAAGCGAGGCTGGCGCTCGTCGAACTGGACAAACGCGTCGCCGAGTTCGCGACGAAAGGGCCGTTCGACAACGCGGCGAAGGCCTTTGCGGAGCAAGCGGATATCACTGAGTTCCTGAAAGAGTTGCACACCTTCGCGGTGGAGCACATCGCGATCTTCAGGCCTCTGCAGGAGGAGCCGGGCCAAGATAATGCGGACGGGGTGCGTCTTCTTCGGGAACGGCAGATGATCCAGCCGTTCGTGGTGAACGTGTTCGTGGACAACTCGCACAGCGGCGGCCCGCCGATCGTGCTGGAGAACAACCCGACGTTCAGCAACCTCTTCGGCAAGATCGACCGGCGCTTCGTGATGGGGGCCTACGTCACCGACCACACGATGCTGAAGGCGGGAGCGGTACACCGCGCGAATGGAGGCTACCTCGTGGTGCCGATGCGGCAGGTCCTCATGAATCCGCTTTCGTGGGAGGCGCTGAAACGAGCCATCAAGGACCAGCGCGCGCGTCCCGAGGACCCAACGGAGGTGATGGGCCTGGTCGCGCCGCAAACGCTGCGGCCGGAGCCGATGCCGCTGGACATCAAAGTCGTCGCGACCGGCGACACGACGATCTACAACCTACTGGCAGCGTACGACGAGGACTTCTGGCAGACATTCAAGGTCAAGGCCGACTTCGACTACCAGATTACGCGGACGCCGGAGCATCTGAATGCCTACGCCAACTACATATGCCGCTCGTGCGATGACAACAACCTCTTGCATTTTGATCCACCCGCGGTCGCGAAAGTCATTGAATACGCCGCCCGGACGGTTGATGACCAGCGCAAGCTGTCCACCCGGTTCGGGTACGTGCGTGACCTGCTCATCGAGGCAGACTTCTGCGCGCGCAAAGACGGGGCCACGGTGGTGGCGGCGCGTCATGTGGAGAAGGCGCTCGAGCAGAAGGTGTTCCGCTCGAACCTCATCGCCGAGCGCATCACGGAATTGATCGCCGATGGAACGTTCATGGTGGATGTGAGCGGCGCCGTCGCAGGGCAGGTCAACGGGCTCGCGGTATACGACGTTGGCGACTTCGCGTTCGGGCGCCCGAGCCGCATCACTGCGCGGACATTCCTCGGCCGCGGCGGCGTAATCAACATCGAGCGAGAGGCGAAGATGAGTGGACGGACGCACGATAAGGGCGTGCTCATCCTGAGCGGCTTCCTCGGGTCGACATACGCGCAGGAGCAGCCGCTGTCCGTCACCGCGAGCATCGCGTTCGAGCAGTCCTACGAAGGCATCGATGGCGACAGCGCGTCGTCCACGGAGATCTACGCGATCCTCTCGAGCCTTTCGGACGTGCCGATCAAGCAGAACATCGCTGTGACAGGCTCCGTGAACCAGAAGGGTGAGGTGCAGGCGATCGGCGGCGTCAACCAGAAGATCGAGGGGTACTACGACGTGTGTCGCGCGATCGGGCTAACGGGCGACCAAGGAGTGATGATCCCCAAGCAGAATGTCCAGAACCTCATGCTGCGCGAGGACGTAGTGCAGGCGGTCGCGGCGGGACGCTTCCACATCTACTCAGTGGGCAGCATCGCCGAGGGCCTTGAGATTCTCACGGGAGTGGAGTTTGGGCGGCGCGGCGCCGATGGCAAGTACCCCGAGGATTCGATCAACGCGAAGGCTATGTCTCGGCTGCGGGAGTTTGCCAAGGCGCAGCGTCTGGCGGCGAAGACCGGCGGGCAGAGCGCGGATGGCCAGCCGGCTAGGGATGAGGAGGCGTAGGGCAGGGCCCCGAGTTCCCCTAATCGCCGCCGACTTTTTGCGGAATCATGCTTCTTGCCGGTAACTCTTCTGCGAAACCGTCGCGTTTTCACGGCGTGAGTATGACGCATATTGACGAAAACCGACCCCGACGGTAAGATTTTCGTCAGTCTTTCGCCTTTGCCTGGCCCTTTTTTGCCAGCGAGACAACGCAAGGCGGGCAGGAGATCCCAGATGAAGATCGACGAGACGGACCGGAAGATTATCCAACTACTGCAGGATGATGCGCGTCAGTCGAACGCGGCCATTGCACGGGTCATCGGCGTCAGCGAGGCGACGATCCGGCGGCGGATCAAGATGATGGTGGAAGACGGCTTCCTGGCCATCCAGGCAGTGCCCAACCCAACGAAGTTCGGGCTGAACACCTCGGCTTTCATCGGCATCGACGTGCAGCCGGACCAGTTGGACCAGGTGGCGGCGGCGCTCAACGATCGGCCGGAGGTAGGCTTCCTGGGTGTGTCGACGGGCCGGTACGACCTGCTGGTCTGGGCGCTGGTACGGAACCTCGAGGAACTGCGGTTCTTCCTGGAAGGCTTCCTGGCGAAGGTGCCGGGGATTCGCAAGACAGAGACGCTG
>JACQEE010000237.1 GCA_016200725.1 Chloroflexota bacterium | reverse complement strand
TACAGCCGGATAGCGACACTCGAAACCCACGTTCTTATTGGGCATACCGGGTCGGTGAGCTTATGCTCGGAGATCGTGCCACTGAGATTCGTGGCGCTTCTGAGCTTTCGGATGACGATATCGATCTTGCATCGAAAAACTGTGAGCAGAATGCGCTGACCCTGAATGGTCTCGAAGAAGATTTGCTTCTCCACTACCACGTCCCATAGTGTTTTGGGGATGTATTGCATAATGGAAGTGCCGTGGCACTGTCCATTGAAATGCCGGATGATGTGCGGAGCGCCCTGGAGCAGCGGTGGGGCGATCTCTCCCGCCGCCTGACCGAGGATCTGGCTATCGATGGTTACCGGCAGGGCCTGCTTAGCCTCTCGCAGGTGCGGCGGCTGCTCGGGTTGAAGGGTTGAAGACGCGTTGGGAAGCGCAGCACTTCCTCGGGTCGCACGGCGTCGCCGTATTCGATTTCGATCCGGCCGAACTCGATCGCGAGGCTGCACTCCAGGAACTGGCAGACTCTCGCCGCACCTCTGAGCGCGGATGATCGGCGTATCAGACACGACTCCTGTGCGGCACCTGATCGCCATTGGGGAGGCGGAACTCCTGCCGAAACTCTATGGAACCGTTGTCGTGCCGCGGGCGGTGTGGGCCGAATTGCAGGCAGAGGCCACACCGGCGGCGATCAAGGACTGGCTCGCGGCTCCTCCCGGCTGGATTGAGGTGCGCTCTCCGCGAGGCGTGCTGGCGAACGCCCCCGGCCTCGATGCCTTGGATGCCGGCGAGCGGGAAGCAATTGGTGTGGAGTATGCTGTGGACAAAGGCCGACAATGGAAACCATTCAGGTCGTCCTCGATACCAAGCTACTGAAGGCAACGGATAGCGCAGCCAAGAGGCAGAAGATGAATCGGTCTGCCCTGATCCGCATGGCTCTTCGGGAGCATCTCAGGCGCCTCAGTGTATCCGAACTCGAGGATCGCGATCGGTGGGGCTATGAGCGGCAGCCGCAGCGCTCCCAGGAGCACAGCCGCTGGGAGGAGGTGGCGGCTTGGCCGAAAGACTGAACCGCGGCGACGTCCGTCTTTACCGCACAATGCGGTCACGGTCTCACAGGAACGTCTGGGCAAACGAGTAGCCAGTCTCAGCGAAGACCGGATGCGCGAGGTCTGTCTCGCATTGCGGTTCTCGCTCGGGTGCGTCTGAGCGTGGCCACCCTATTCGCCGCAATGTGGTACGTTAGACTTTCACTCAGAAACTGGAGGCGAAATGGAGGCCCTTGGCCTTATTGAAACAAAAGGACTGATCGGCGCGATCGAAGCCGCCGACGCCATGGTCAAGACCGCCAACGTGGTGCTGACCGGCAAGGAATTCGTCGGCGCCGGACTGGTCATGGTCCAGTGCCGCGGCGACGTCGGCGCGGTCAAGGCCGCGACCGATGCCGGTGCTGCCGCCGCCCGCCGCGTCGGCGAGCTGGTGAGCGTGCACGTGATCCCCAGGCCCCATGAGGAGGTGGAAAAGATCCTCCCCACTGGCGGTATCAAGAAGTAGCGCGCGATGCTCGAGGACAAAGATCTCCTGTCGGTACAGGAGGTCCGCACCAAGGTCGACAAGGCGCATGCCGCCTGGCAGAAGTACCGCACGTACTCCCAGGAGCAGGTCGACGCCATCGTCGAGCGCATGGCGGCGGCTGCCCGCGCCAACGCCAAGCGCCTGGCCGAGCTCGCCGTCGAAGAGACAGGCTACGGCAACGCCAAGGACAAGTACGTCAAGAACATCCTGAACTGCGACTGGCTGCCGCGCCGCATGCGCGGCATGAAGACGATCGGGATGCTGCGCGAGCTGCCCGACGATAAGATCGTCGAGTACGCGGTGCCGATGGGCGTGGTCGCGGCGATTCTGCCCACCACCAACCCGACCTCGACCGCGATGTACAAGATCCTGGTCTCGCTCAAGGCGGGCAACGCGATCGTAGTCAGCCCGCACCCGCGCGCCTTCAAGTGCACCTGCCAGACCGCGTCGATCATGTACCAGGCCGCGCTCGAAGCGGGCGCGCCCGAGGACATCATCCAGTGCATCGAGATGGCCACGATGGAGGGCATCCAGACGCTGATGCGGCACGAGCGCACGGCGGTGATCCTCGCCACCGGCGGCCACGGTATGGTGAAAAGCGCCTACTCGAGCGGCAAGCCCGCCTTTGGCGTCGGACCGGGCAACGTCCCCGTCCTCATCGATACTTCGGCCGACCTGGAAGACGCGATTGCCAAGGTCGTCGCCGGCAAGAGCTTCGACTACGGCACCGTCTGCTCCAGCGAGCAGGCCATCGTCGCCGAGTATTCGATGCGCGACCGCATCATGGCGCTCCTCAAGCAGCACAACGCCTATTTCTGCAACGACCAGCAGAAGGAGGCGCTCGGCCGGCTGCTCATCCAGGCCAACTGGACGGTGAACCCGCAGTGCGTCGGCCAGGCTCCGCCCAAGATCGCGAAGATGGCCGGCTTCGAAGTCCCCGCCGAGACCTCCATCATCTGTTGCGAGATCGAAGGCGTCGGTAAGAAGTATCCGCTTTCCGCCGAAAAACTCTCGCCGGTGCTTTCCCTGATCTTCGTGCCGGATTGGAACGCCGCGGTCGACACCTGCTTTGCACTGCTCAAATTCGGCGGCGCGGGCCACACCGCCGCCATCTACGGCAAGAACGATACGCGCATCCGCGAGTACGGCGCGCGCATGCCCGCCATGCGCGTCCTGGTGAATACGCCGTCGCCGCAGGGCTCGACCGGCATCACTACCAACGTCTTCCCTTCGATGACGCTGGGCTGCGGCGCCATGGCCGGCAACAGCACCAGCGATAACGTCGGCCCGCAGCACCTGATCAACATCAAGCGACTGGCGTACACGGTCCGCACTCCCGAGCAGGCTTTCGAGATGC
>JACQEE010000236.1 GCA_016200725.1 Chloroflexota bacterium | reverse complement strand
GGTGGGGGTGATCGGCTTCGTTCTTCTGCGTGCCGATTTTCAGGCTTTCCTGCTCTTTCTGGCGGGCCGGCCCAACTCTCACTTCTCAGGCATAATCAGTCTCCCATCGCTCGTGATCTTCGCGGCGACCATCGTTGGCGTCGGCGGCTGCGCCGCGAGGGCCAAGGGCGGCAAGGCCAAGCCGCAGGACGGGCGCCCGACGCCTCCCACGAACCTTCCGTTCGACTAGCTATCGCCCAGCCGAGACCGAACCGAGCGCAGCTCCTGAACCAGTTCGTGCTGGCTGGCGGTCGCGGTCAGGTCGCTCCTGGTGCGTTCCACCACGGCCCGCAACGCGTCGCAGGTGCGCCGCAGCCCGCCCGTCATCGAATCCGCGTAGTCGAAAGTGATGAGCTCGTCGTAGATCGCCTCCATTTGGGCCAGGATCGCTTCCGCTGCCTCCAGGTTGCCGCGACGCATCTCGTCCAGCGCGTAGCGGCGCACCTCGCTTGCCGCCTCGCCCATGCCGTTTAGGTAGCTCATGGGGTCGACCCCCAGCGTTTCCGGCGTCGGGATGTCTTCGCCCCGCACGATCGCAATTACTGCAGAAGCCTCCACCATTTCCTTCTCCGCATCGTGGAGGTAGCCCGCGTGCAGCAGTTCAGGATACGGGCCAAGGGCGCTACGAGCCTGAGATGCAACCCCCCGCGCTTGGGTAAGCAGGGCATCGGCCTCCTTCCATTGATGCCGATGTACATGCCTGATGCACCTCGCCGACAGTTGGATCAGCTCCCGGCAGCGCACGAGGCCAGCCTCGCGCGCCTCGTGCATCGCTTGCGCCCGCTTGCGCAGGTCGGCCGCAATCGCCTCCCAGCCCTTCACAGATCGCCCCGGTCCCGAAAGCTATGGAAACGCCGCTCCCCGATGATCACATGATCGAGCAAGGGGATTTGGAGCATCTCCCCGATCTCGGCGAGCTTGCCCGTAATGTCGCGGTCTTCCTGGCTCGGCGTCGGGTCGCCGCTCTCCCGCTTTTCGAAGCGCAAATGGTCAAGCAGGACGAACACGTCGGAGGAGTCGCGGATTTCGCTTACCGGCCCCTTCCCCGCTCCGCCAGTCCGCCGACCTAGCTCCATCAGCGACTGGCAGCGCAGGATTTCGAAGCTCTCAAGACCGGTCGCATCGCGAATGTCTTCTGGGCTTGCCTCTCCAAGACCCTGCAGGCCCGTGAATTTGGTCATGACCTTTCGGCTCATCGGGCCCGCCTCCTGCGCGTCCGATTCGCGCCGCGAGAAGGCCACCGCGACGAGGTCCACGGTCGCGCTCGCCTTGACGCCCGCGGTCCTCACCCTCTGCACGATGTCCTCTTGCTGGCTGGCCACGCTCCGCATTTTGACCTCATCGGCTGTGACTTGACTCAGTTGAGGACCCGAAGCCGCGCGGATTCGGCGTCGGGCGCCTCTTGCCAGACGCCGTCCGCCTTCAGCAGCTCGATCAAGGCTTCAACGCCCTGCTCCTGTGGAATGCTGTGCCGGACCGCCTCTTTGCCTCGGTAGAGCGTGATCTTGCCTCCCGCCGCACCGACGTACCCGTAGTCCGCGTCCGCCATCTCGCCGGGGCCGTTCACGATGCAGCCCATCACCGCGATGTCGAGGCCGAGCAGGTGGCGGGTCGCCTCGCGCACCTCGTTCAGCACGCTCGGCAAGTTGAATTTAGTTCGCCCACACGACGGGCAAGCGATGTACTCCACCTTCGTTCGACGCAAACCCAGCGCCTGGAGGATGTCGTAGCAGACCGGAATTTCATTCACCGGGTCCTCGGCGAGCGACACCCGGATGGTATCGCCGATTCCTTCGGCGAGCAGGGTGGCGATCCCGGCGGTCGACTTGACACGCGCGTATTCGCCGTCCCCGGCCTCGGTGACGCCTATGTGCAATGGGTAAGCCATGCCCTCCTCGTCCATGCGTTGCACCAGCAGCCGGTTGGCGGCGAGCATAACCGGCACGCGCGACGCCTTTGCCGATATGTTCAGGTTGTTGTAGCCGTGTCGTTCACAAATGCGCAGATATTCAATGGCTGACTCGACCATTCCCTCGGGGGTGTCCCCGTAGGTAACCAGCATCCGCTCGGCAAGCGAGCCGTGGTTAACGCCGACGCGCATCGCGCGGTCGTATTTCTTGCAAGCCTCGACTACCGGCACGAAGCTGTCTTCGATCGCCGCCCGCTCCGCGGCGTGCTCTTCGGGCGAGTATTCCTCCCTGCCGGTGGCTTTTCGAAACACGAACAGACCAGGGTTGACGCGCACCTCATCCACATGCCGCGCCGCCTCGACCGCGATCGCGGTGCCTTGATGGTGGACATCGGCGGTAAGGGGAACTTCGCCCGCGCGCTCGACCACCTTCGCACGGATTTCCTCTAGACACTGAGCCTCCCCAAGAGTCGGCGTCGTCACCCGAACGAGTTCGCAGCCAGCGGCATGAAGGGCGACGATCTGGTCCACGCAGGCCTCGATGTTGCGCGTCTCCTCGGTGATCATCGACTGCACGGCTACAGGGTGCCCAGAGCCGATGGTGAGTCTGCCGATTCGGCAATGCACGGTCTTACGCCGGGCGTAGGTGGTCTGCATGAGCCTGACGCCATTCTGACACGGGAGGAGTCGGCTGCCTTCCTGGCGAACCTTAATGGCATGGAAGCCATGACTCGCGCGTTGCTCGGCCTGAAGCTGCCCGCCGATCTCGCGGCTAAGGCGCTGGAAGTTCAGAGCCTCTTGCGGCGCAAGGTTATCGCCGACCTATGGTGGACTGCGCCCGGGGAGTTCGTGTTGCAGATTGCGCCGCTGGGCGACTTGGGGCCGCAAGCCATGACTCGGCTTCCGCAGGCCCTACAGGCGGCATGCACCCAATTGGCGCCGATCCAACTGCAAATGGATGGGCTGCTTGGAGTGCCGAACCAAGTTCAGCCCCGGTTTGGCTGTCTGGCTTTCACCAGCGATGTTGAGAGATTCAACGCGCTACGCACTGTCTTGCTTCGCACCGTCGATCCCATCATCGGCATGATCGAAAACCGCGGCCTGACCCCTCATGTCGTGCTTGGACGGCTCAAGCAGGAGTCGGAGCAGGGCCGCGTCGCGCTTGGCCGGGCTCTGCGAGTGACCCCTGCCGCCAATCTGGGCACGCTG
>JACQEE010000235.1 GCA_016200725.1 Chloroflexota bacterium | reverse complement strand
TGATCTGCTTCGTGCCGCATTTGATGCGCGTGAGGAGTTTCTGCGACACCGCGAGTCCGTGCTGGATGTTGGTGTACGGATCGAACTCGTCCCAACTGAGGTAGGCAAGGCGGTCGGCCTTGATTTCGCGCGCGTAGGTCGAGAAGCCGACGATGAACATCTTGTCGCGCGGGAAGCGGGTGCGGATCAGGTTATCGAGAGCGAGCGCGACCTTTTTCGCCGCCGTGAAGTTCCCGCGCATAGCCATCGAGAGGCTGAGGTCGACCATGAGGACGGTCGCGGCCTGCGTCAGGTGCTCGGTGCGGTACACCTCGAAGTCGTCTGGCTGGATACGGACGGGGACACCGGCAGCGTCGCGCTTGATAGCATTGAGGATCGTCTTCTGCAGATGCGGGACGAAGTTGTCGCCGAACTCGTACTGCTTCGTGTTATCGGCATTCTCGACGCCCTGGCCGGCGGGGTCGATCTGGTGACCGCCGGGCCGATCTTTCTTGATGTAGGCGAAGATCTCCTGAAGTGCCCGCTGACCGATGCGGCGCATGCCCTTCGCCGTGAGTTCGAAGCGACCGCCGACCTTCTTGATGTAGCCCTCGCGCTCGAGGAAGTCCGTGAGGCGCGTGAGTTGGTCGAGGGCTTGGCGCGCCTCTTCGCCGAGCAATTCCTGCAAGGCTTCGCGGTCGATGTCGTCGGCGGAGCCGCCCTGTTGAACGCGGCGCAGTTGGCGCTCGAGGTCCTCCATCCGCCGCATCTCGTCCATGAGTTTCAGGGCGTCGGAAAGGTCGATCTCCTCGTCCCCTGAGAACATGTGCTCGCGGCGCATGCTGCCGGACGGATCGAGAAAGTCCATGTTGGCGGCAAGGCGCGAGAGTTCGCTCTCCAACTCGCCATCGCCGAGGACAGACTGCATGAGGTCTTGCAACTGCTTCGCCTGCTCGGGCGACATGCTGTTCATCAGCGATTGCACCTGCGAGAGTTGCCGCTGCATCTGCTCGATCAACTCATCCAGGCTCTGGGGACGGTTGGGGCCGAACATATCGCCCCATTTCTCCATGAACTCCTCGAAGTTTGGCTCCTGGCCGTTCATCTTCTGCTCGAGCATCTCGTTGAGGTCATGCACCATGTTGCGCATGGCCTTCATCTGCTCGGGAGTGAGGCTCTGCAGGGTCTTGGAGATGTCCTTGAAAAAGGACTCCGCGGCCTGCTTCTTGAGCATGTCGAGGAGCTCATCGAACTCTTGCTTGGCGCGCTGGTCCATGAACTCGTAGTCACGAAGTTTGTTGATTGCCGCAGCAGGGTTTTTCCGCGGCACGGTCTCGAGGAAATCGCGGCTGCGCTGGGCACGGCGCTGGAGGTCCTTCAGCAACTTCTGCGCGAGCGCGGGGTCGATACCTGCATCCTTCGAACCGTCGGCCTGGGACTTGGCGCGGTCCATCTGTCGCTCGATGCTTTGCTCTTCGTGCTTGAGGACGCTCTTGAGTTTCTCGCTGATGCCTTCCATCGCCGAGCCGGGGTCGTAGCGCTGCTGCTGTTCCTGGCGGCGGTTCTGCAGGCGCTGCACGAGGTCCTGGAGCCCCATCGAGCGCTCGCCGAAGCGGGCTGGAAGGCCGCGACGCATCAGGTTGCGCAGCGCGGAGTTGATGTCGCCGTGGGAGAGCAACTGGTCCGACAACTCGCCCATGATGGCGGCATCGTCCAGCGGGAAGACCTGCTGGGAGCCGTCCCATCGCGAGTAGCGGAATGTGAGCATGGACTTAGCCTCGATACCGGTAGGTACCCTCGACCTTATCGCGATTGAGGCGGCGGTTGAGATGGAGGCCTTCGAGAACGAATTCCATGGCCGAGGCGATGCCCGGCGGGTCTTCGCGGACCTCGAGTTTGCGGAGGCTCTCGCGGATTTCGGGGAGCGTGGTCAGTGCCTTGACGTAGCTGCTCGCGGGCAGCATCTCAGCCGCTTCGACTGCGAAACCCTGGTCGAAGCGCGTGATAACGCCTTCGAACTCCTGGACGTTGAAGTGGCGTCCGAACGCGTTGAGTACCGCCTTCTTGATCAATTCTTCCAGAAGTTTGGTCTCGCGGCCTTCCTCGACGCTCTCGAGTTCGATCTTGCCGTTCGTGGAAGACATGAGGAAGGGCAGATCGGTGATGCGCGGCACAGCCGTCTTTTCTCCGAGGCGGATCGCACGACGCATCGCGTTGGCAATCATCGTCTCGTAATTGCAGATGGTCACTCGAACACTGACGCCGGAGCGCTGGTTGATGTCGGGGCTGCGGCGGGCGAGCGAGGTGATCTCGCCGACAACTTCTTTCATGAAGCCCGGCACAAAGACATTGACAGCGGTGTCGGCCGTCGAGTGCGCCTCTTGCTCGATTATCTTGCTCTCTTCGCCGATGTTGCGCGGGTAGTGCGTGCGGATGAGCGCGCCGTAGCGGTCCTTGAGCGGCGTGATGATGCGTCCGCGGTTGGTATAGTCCTCCGGGTTGGCGCTGGACACCACATAGACATCGAGCGGCAGCCGCACCAGGTAGCCTTTGATCTGGACGTCGCGCTCTTCCATCAAGTTGAACAGGCCGACCTGGATGCGCTCCGTGAGGTCGGGCAGTTCGTTGATGCAGAAGATGCCGCGGTTCGTGCGCGGGATCAGGCCATAGTGGATCGTGAGTTCATCGGAGAGGTAGCGTCCCTCGGCGACCTTGATGGGATCGATCTCGCCGATGAGGTCGGCCATGGTGATGTCGGGCGTGGCGAGTTTCTCGCCGTAGCGTTGCTCGCGCTTGATCCAGGCGATAGGCGTCTTGTCGCCCAGCTGAGTGACCTTCTCCTTGCCGTACTTGGAGATCGGCGCGAATGGGTTGTCGTTGACCTCGCTGCCTTCGATGATTGGCACGTGTTCATCGAGCAGGTCGACCATGGCGCGGATGAGGCGCGACTTCGCCTGGCCGCGCTCGCCGAGGAAGATCAGATCGTGGCCGGCGAGAATGGCGTTCTCGATCTGCGGGATGACGGTATCTTCGTAGCCGACGATGCCGGGGAAGAGCGGTGCGCCCTTCCGGATGTTGGTTATCAGATTCTTCCGCAGTTCTTGCTTGACAGTCAGGACCTGATATCCGGACTTTTTCAGGTCCCCGAGGGTGCGGCCTTCGGGAGATTTCGGCATGGCCTCCGCTCCTCTCTGACGCCTCGTCTAAGCAACCTTGCGGAGCCGGAAGATAGGGAGTGGCTGGCGGAAAGGGCACTACTTCAGGCGCGGCTCCTGAGGTTCGCCCTCAGTATATGGTGCACCCTGGGGGCAAGCAAGAGGCGCAGGGCACCCCCATAAGGACTACCGTCTCGCACGGCGACGGTAGACTTCGACGGAGACGCCATCCATGACGCCGCCGCGGATGGGAAGGCGCGGCTTCTGCACGCGAACCCGGACGGCCTGCGCTGGGAAACGCTTGAGCACGCGAGCCGCAACCTCATCAGCGAGGCGCTCGAGCAAGTTGTAACTGGGGCCCTCGATCACTTCGCGCGCGGTCTCGTACACGAGGCCGTAGTCGATCGTGTCTGCAAGGCGGTCGGTCTTCCGAGGCTTCGAGAGGTCGGCCTCCATCGCGATGTCCACTTTGAACTGCTGCCCGAGCGTCTGCTCTTCCTTGCGGGCGCCGTGGCGGCCGAAGAAGAGCATCCCCTCGAGGCGAATGATGTCAGAGGAAGGCACCGAAGCCATGCGAATCTCCGAAGCAGCAGTCCTGGGTGCAGTGTACTACGGAAGCATCCTGCAATGGATCACCGACTGCCTGCCCGCACACGGCGGGCGCCATCAACATCAGGTCGTAACTCGGACGCGTTCACGGTAGTCCTCGGGCGTGAGATCGCACGCCTCGGCGGTGCCGAGCAGCCACGGGTTACACTCGAGGCGGGCACTGCCGCAGCGCGGACAGGTCGCTATCTCGAGCCGTTCATGACTCGGAAAGGTGTGGCGACATTCGAGGCACCGGTACTCTTCCATACTCCCCTACCGCGCCCGACTACAACTCAACGATGGTAACGCCGTGGCCGCCTTCCGAATCGTCAGCGTCGCGGAAGGTGCCGACGAGGGGATGGTCGCCGAGCGCGCGGTGAATGGCGGAACGAAGAACCCCACGGCCTTTGCCGTGGATGATGCGCACTCGAGCATGGCCAGCCAGCGCCGCTTTCTCGATGTACTCGCTCACCGCATCGACGGCCTGTTGGGCGCGCATGCCGTGCACCCAGAACTCGTCGCCAACGGTGGCCGCTTTGGGCACCACGATCTTCGGGCGTTCGGAAGGGCGCTGGGTCTTATCCTTGCCGAGCACCATGCTCTGGTGGACCTGAAGACGCATGGAGCCTGCCTGCAACTGCACGATGCCGCGCTCGTCCGGGGCAGTGATGATCTCGGCAGAAGGTGTGATTCCTTCGACTTTGACCATCTCGCCAGCCTGAAACTTGGCAGGTGAAAGACGCCGGTCACGAGGAGTCTGCCAGGGACTCCGTTCTAGTTTCTTCCTGATAGCCTCGACTTCGGCGATGACCCGGTCGGCCTCGGCTTTGCGCCGCTGCTCTTGTATCTCGCCGAGCAGGCGTTCGACCTCGACTGCCCCGGCGCCGAGGTTTTGACGGGCTCGCGTGAGCACGTCAGCAGGCAGGCCGAGGCGCTCGGCAATCGCCAGCGCATTGCTGCGGCCAGGCAGGCCGACGATGAGCCGGTAAGTAGGCGCGAGCGTGGCGCTGTTGAATTCGACGCTGGCATTCTGCACGCCATCGGCAGAGTGCGCGAAGGCTTTGATCTCGCTGTGATGCGTCGTGACGATCGTCGTCGTGCCGCGGTTCACCAGTTCGGAGAGGATGGCCTTGGCGACCGCAGCGCCCTCCTGCGGGTCGGTGCCTGCGCCGAGTTCATCGAGCAACACGAGGGATCTGCCAGTGGCCACGCTCAAGATCTCCACGATGTTGCTCAAGTGGCCGCTGAACGTGGAGAGCGACTGTTCGATGCTCTGCTCGTCGCCGATGTCGGCGTAGACGCCATCGAAGACCTGCAGGGCGCTACGTTCATCGGCAGGAATCGGAATACCAGCCTGGGCCATCAAAGCGAGTAGGCCGGTGGTCTTGAGCGCAACCGTCTTACCGCCCGTGTTCGGCCCGGAGACGACGAGGGCCTGGTGCTGGTCGCCCAGCCGCAGAGTCATAGGCACAGGGTCGCCGGTGAGCAGAGGATGGCGGGCATCGTTCAGGATCACGGCCGGAGAACGCTTGCGCGATTCGGCCGGCTGCTTCGCCTTTTCGACAGGCTCGACAGAGCCCATATCGATGATGGCGGCGGGGATAGCCTTGCGCCGACGCCCCAGGCGCGCCTTGGCGACGATGAGGTCGAGGCGAGCAAGACGCTCGATGCTTTCCTGGATCGCGCGGCTCTGCGCACCGACGTCCGCGGCCACCTCTCGGAGGATGCGTTCGACTTCGCGCTTCTCGCCGAGGCGGAGCTCGCGATAGGCGTTGCCCATCTCGACGGTGGCAAGGGGCTCCATGAAAACAGTCGCGCCGCTGCTGGAGACGTCGTGGATGATGCCCTGCACCTGCCCGCGGTGCTCCGCCTTGACCGCGAGCACATAGCGATCGTCGCGGACGGCGATGAACGGCTCCTGAAGGACACGGCGGCCAGCCTCGGAGGCAATGATGTCCTTCAGCCGTGCAGTGAGGCGTTCTTCGGCAGCCCTCGCCTCGGCGCGTAGCCGGGTCAGCAGCGGACTTGCCCCGTCGAGTACCTCGCCCTTCGGGTTCACGGTGCGCTTGATGGCTGCTTCCAGGTCGCGGAACTCGCCGAGTCCCTGGGCAACACCAGCAAGTGTAGGTAGTTCGTACGAGAGGCGCGTGAGGTTGGCGCGCACTGAATGGACGGCGCCCAGCGTGCGGGCGAGAGCAACGAGATCGAGGCCGCTGAGCGCCCCGCCGATGGCGCTGGTGCGCACCAACTGGCGGACATCGGTAGCGTCGGCAAACGAGAGGCTGGGCCGCAGATCGAGCAGTCGCAACGCCTCCCGCGTCTCGTCGCGTCGGCGCGTCACCTCAGGAACGGAGTATGCAGGCTCCAGCGCTAGCGCATACTCGTGCCCAAGCGAGCACTCGGTGCAGTCCGCGAGGCGGTCGCGCACCTTGTCGAATTCGAGTGTGCGGAGGGCTCGGCGACGCAGATCGTCGCGGCGTTTCTGTTGTTGGCGGGTTAACTGTGCAGTGGTCACGTCAATAGGATGTACTGGAACGGCTCTTCGCCAGGACGGGTGCTCAAGGAGTGAGCGCCCAGTGCAGGGAGTCGAGGAGCGCACGGTTCTCGGTCGGCAACACAGTGCGCGGATCGAGGAGGAGCATATCGCGCTCGACGCGGGCCATGACAGGGACAGGGGCTTCGCGGAGACGTCGCGCCAGTTGCTCGAGCGACGCGCCTTCGCCTGGGATGGCAAGAGCCCGGGTGGGCAACGTCTCTCCGGGAAGGCTGCCCCCGCCGACTGTGGACGCGGCATCGACGACGCGGGCCCCCTCGCCGAGCACCTTCGCCCAGCGACGGGCACGCCTATCGAGTTCCTTCGGCGTCATCGCGATCATGCGCCAGACGGGTATCTTAGCGACCGCCTCGCCCTTCGCGTAGTGGAGCAGCGTCGTTTCCAGCGCAGCCGTCGTCATCTTGTCGACTCGCAGGGCGCGGACCATCGGATTGCGCTTCAGCGTCTGCACCTGGCCCTTCTTCCCGACGATGATGCCTGCCTGCGGGCCGCCAAGCAGTTTGTCGCCGGAGAAGCACACGAGGTTGGCGCCATCGGCGACCGCCTGTTGGACAGTCGGTTCGGCTGCAAGGCCAAACTGCCGCGTATCGAGGAGACAGCCGCTGCCGAGGTCGTTGAGCAGCAACAGTTTTCGCTTGTTCGCAGACTCCACAAGTTCGGCCATGCTGGGCGCGTGTGTGAAGCCGGAGATGCGAAAGTTGCTCGGGTGCACTTTCAGGTAGGCGGCCGTTCGCTCGGTCACCGCGGCTTCGTAGTCGGCGAGATACGTGCGATTCGTCGTCCCCACCTCGACCAGCCTCGCGCCGCTTTGCTGCAGTATCTCGGGGATGCGAAAACCGCCGCCGATTTCGACCGCCTCGCCGCGCGAGACGATCACTTCACGGCCTTCGGCGAACTGGCGCAGCGCAAGCATGACCGCGGCGGCGTTGTTGTTGACGACCAGTCCATCATCGGCGCCGGTCAACTCGCGGAGGAGGCGGTCGAGGTGCGCGTGGCGTGAGCCACGGTCGCCGGTGGCGAGGTCGAGTTCGAGGTTGGTGTAACCCGCCGCCGCGGCACGCATCCCTTCCACGGCCTCATCGCTGAGGACCGCGCGGCCAAGGTTGGTGTGGATGATGACGCCGGTCGCATTGATGACGCGGCGCAGTGAGGGATCGTAGTGAACGGCAGCGGCGTTCGCGATCTCGGCGATCAAGGCATCAGCAGAGGGAGCCGACGCACCCGACGCGATGCTTCGACGCGCCTCCGCCAGCCGCGACCGGGCAACATCGGCGATGCGCTCGCGGGAATAGCGAGCGACGACGTCCGCGAGACGATCATCCGTGAGCAGGCGATCGACGCTGGGAAGGCTGCGGAACTTGTGCTCCAAGGCTTCCCCTCAAGACATACTTCCAAGGTATCGTAACATGGGCGTTGAGACGCCCTCCCGACACACCGCGCTTCCTTGACCACCCCTTAGAGGCGACGATACAATGCGCCTTACCGTTGTAAGGAGCCCCTCATCTCCTCCCAGATGCGAGTGATCGGCCTGACCGGAGGCCTTGGAAGCGGCAAGAGTACGGTGTCGCAGTTCCTTCAGGAACTGGGCGCGACCTTGCTGGATGCCGACAAGGTGGGGCACGAGACCTATCTACCTGATACACCCGCGTGGAGAGACCTGATCGCGGCGTTCGGGCAAGGCATCGTCGGAGCGAATCGCGAGATCGATCGCAAGAAGTTAGGACCCATCGTCTTCGGCGATCCCGCCAAGCTGGCGCAGCTCAATTCGATCGTCCATCCGCGTCTGCGCGACCTGCTGTTCGATAGGCTGGAGAAGTTCCGGGCCCAAGGCATAAGGAACGTCGTGCTCGAGGCCGCGATTCTGATCGAGGCAAACTGGGTGCACTTGGTCGACGAAGTCTGGGTCGTCCAGGCGCCGGAAGATGTGGTGATCGAGCGGGTCAAGAAACGTAACAATCTGCCCGAAGACCAGATCCGGCAACGCATCCGCTCGCAGTTGCCGAACGAAGAACGGGCCAAGTACGCCGATGTCATCATCGACACCAACTGCTCCCTCGACGCGGTGAAGCACAGGGTGCAGGCAGCCTGGCATCAGCGCGTGGCCGCCAAGG
>JACQEE010000234.1 GCA_016200725.1 Chloroflexota bacterium | reverse complement strand
GGATGCGCAAGAGCTGGGGCTCCTGCTACCCCAACTGGGATCCCGGTGAACGACCCTGGAACCGCTACCCCATCTTCCAAAGCCATGCGCGGAACAAGAAGAGCATCACGCTCGACCTCTATCGCCCCGAGGGGCGCGAGGTCTTCTACCAACTCGTCGCCATCGCCGACGTGTTCGTGGAAAACAGCGTCCCCGAAACCGTCGAGAAGATGCACGCCACGCACGAGGAACTCGTCCGCTACAAACCCGATCTCATCTCGCTGCGCATGCCTGCGTACGGCCTCAGCGGCCCGTACAGCAATTTCCGCTCTTTCGGCGTCCAACTCGAAGGGACTGCTGGACACACGCTGCTGCGGGGCTACCCGGACATGGATCCTTCTACCCGCGACGACGTTTATATAGGTGACGCCGCTGCTGGCGTGAACGGCGCCTTCGCTGTGGCGATGGCCCTGCGACACCGGCGGCGCACCGGGCAGGGCCAGTTGATCGAGATGGCGCAGTGCGAGAACTTCGTCCCCTATCTCGGCGAGGCGGTGATGGACTACTCGATGAACCGGCGCGTGCACGACACGGTCGGCAACCGCCACTGGGCCAAGGCGCCGCAGGGTGTATATCGCTGCAAGGGTATCGACCGCTGGGTCACGCTCGCCGTCTCCAATGACAGCGAGTGGAAGGCGCTCTGCGTCGCGATGGGCAACCCGTCGCTTGCCGGCGATCCGCGGTTCGCCAACGGCCTCAGCCGCTGGAAGAACCACGACGAACTCGACCGCGTACTATCAGCATGGACGGCGTCGCTCGACCAGCGCGAGGCGATGGAGCGGCTCCAAGCTGCCGGTGTCGCGGCGGGCATGGTGATGGACGAGGCGGACTTGTTCGTCGACCCCCACATGCACGAGCAGGACTACTTCAAGCAGTTGACGCACGCCGACGCAGGGACGCACTTCTACCCAGGCCTGATGTGGACCGCCGCCAACACGCCGAACGAGGTGCGCACGCCGCCCTGTCGCATGGGCGAGCATAATGAGTATGGACTGAAGGATCTGCTTGGCCTAACGCAAGGCCAGTACACACGGCTTGAAGAAACGGGACACGTTGGAATGGACTACGCCTCGCATCTCGCCTGAGCCGGTTCTCGGAAGGACCCACCACCCCAGATCCTTCGGCGAGGCGCCTCAGGATGACGGGGGAGGAGGCTGACATGCCGCAGAAATATGAAGAAGAGATCGAAGAAATTATGAAGAAGACGGGCAATCTAGGCCCGCGCTTCACGGTCAAACGATGGGTACGCCGGTCGTTCCGTTTCCGTCGGGACGCTGCTGCCCCGACGCAGGCGCGTCACCGCTCACTGCCGCGCATCACTCCAGCCTGGCTCGGCACGGGAGGTCTCGTGCTGCTCATCGTCGGCCTGATTATCAGCAGCGCGCCGGTGCTTTTCGCCGGCCTCGGCCTCATGCTCGTCGCCTACCTGCTCGCGATCACCCGGCAGCGGAGCGGTACGTTCCAGCAGACGACGGGCTACGACAAGGCCTGGCGTGGACGACCCATCGATGCGCCACCTCCCACGCAGCAGCGACGGCGCTGGTGGGGCCGCTGGCTGTAGAGCACTAGCCTCTCGCCATCTGCTCGATGCGGTCGATGGTGGCGTCCAAAACGGCGCGCTGGTCGTCGTCCCGTGCCTTGCCCGACGCCGAGCGGAGTTGCTTCACCACGCTCTTGCAGAACGTCTTCCACTCGGTGAGGCTCTTCACTGCGTTCACATCAACACCAGCCTGGGCTACGACGCCACGGCTCATCTCCGCGCCCTTGCGGCGCGGGTCCGCCAACTCCAGCATGTCGGCCAGGTGAACGAGGCCTTCCTCGAAATGTTCCGGGTCGTCAAAAGGAAGATCAAGCGTCGTCATAGTGCCGCTCCGATGGACAGTTTATCACCGGCCCGCTAGTGCGCCAGCCACGGTAGATTTCACACTGCTGATACGTCGCAGGCCGCGCCCGCGATTGTCATGCGCTGCATCGTCGTCTCGATGGCCGCGTCGCTCTCGTCGCAGCCGAGCCAGCGCCTGCCGAGGCGCTGTGCCACCGAGAGTGTCGTTCCTGAGCCGCAGAACAGGTCCGCGACCGTGTCCCCTGGCTTCGAGGCCATCTCGACGATGCGCTCGAGCAGTGCCTCCGGTTTCTGCGTCGGGTAACCGGTACGCTCCGCCTTCGGCGCGTGCATCATGTCGGGGATGTCGTCCCACACGTCGCCGACAAGCCGCTCGTCGAGCACCGCTCCGTCGCGCTCCGCGAGAAAGTACTTCACGCGCACACTGCCTGACTGCGTCCGGTGGACACGCCCCTCGCTTTCGAGGCGCGCCACGCTGGCGTCCGTGTAGTCTCCGCGTGGCGCAGTCTTGAACCAGCGGCCGTCGTCGCCTCGGCGATAGCCCATCGCTCGCGCTGCCTCCGCCGAGAGGGGCGTGGCGACCTTCGCGCGGTTGAGCGCCGCGACCGGCGATTTCGCATAGACGAGCAGCGTGTCGTAGTTGCGCGGCATCTGCCCCGCGACAGCCTTCGCGCCTCGACCGCCATAATGCCACACAACCATGTTGCGGAAGGCGTCGCGCCCGAACACCTCGTCGAGCAGCAGCCGCGCATGGTGGCTCACGCGCCAATCGAGGTGCAGCCAGAGTGTTCCCCGCGCCGACAGCAACTCGCGCATCGGCCACAGGCGTTCGTAAAGCATCTGCAGATACCCAGGCACGCCCTTGTCCCAGGAGTCGCGGTAGGCCGTCTTGCCGTTCGACTCGAGGTGAAACAGACTGCCTGTCGCGAATGGGGGGTCGGCGTAGACGAGGTCGACCTTGCCCGAGAACTTCGGCAGCAGCGCGGCCATCGCGCGAAGGTTGTCGCCGCGGATCAGCGTCCCTCGCGGCTCGCTCGCACCATGCGCCTCGACGCGTCGCAGTCGCGCCTTGGGCAGCGCGACACGATGCTTCCCTGGCCACGTCAACTCCACGCCGTCGTCCCGTTTCGCTGGCATGGCAAGACACTAGCAGCGAAGCGTGAACTGCGCCACCAGGAGACTGGCGTTACTCGATCAAGAAGCAGGAGTTGCTCTTGATGACGAGCCACACGTTCTTGCCCGCAGCCAGCCCCAGCCGCTCCACCGCGCGCGGCGTCAGTTCCACGTGGAACGGCAGTCCGCAGTCGACGAGTGCCTCGACCTCAAAGCCTCGTGCTTCCAGCGTTGCTATCTTCCCCAAAACTACGTTCTGCGCGGAGAGGCCGCTTGGCCGCTCCGACGCCAGCAGGATGTCGCCGGCGCGCACGCCGATCCGCACCGGCGTCCCCGCCTCGACCGGCGCGTACGGCACGGCGAGTTGCAAGCCGCCCAGGTCGCAGGTCATCACGCCGTCTTGCGCCGATTGCGCCACGACATTCGCCTCGAAGATGTTCTCCACGCCCACCATGCGCGAGACGGTCTCGGCGCCGGGACGGTGCAGGATGTCGAGCGGCGCGCCCTCGGCCGCCACGTGACCGCGCTCCAGCACCACGACACGATCGGCGAGCGACATCGCGTCGGCGAGGTCGTGCGTCACCAGCACCATCGTCACACGCTCCCGCTGGCGCAGCGCGCGCAACTCCTGTCGCAGCGACCGCCGCAGGTCCTGGTCGAGCGCGGCGAACGGCTCGTCGAGCAACACCAATCGAGGTCGCGGCGCGAGGGCGCGGGCGAGAGCGACTCGCTGCTGCTGCCCCGCCGATACCTGGTTTGGGCGGCGCTGCTCTAATTCTTCGATGTGCAGCATCGCTACCAGCGCAGCGACGCGGTCCCGAGCCTCCGCCTCCGGCCAGCGCCGCAGGCCGAAGGCTATGTTCTCAGCGACCGTCAGGTGAGGGAAAAGACCATATGTCTGCGGCAGCAGGCCGATCTGCCGCTCATGCGGCGGCACATCGATGCCCTTCGCCGAATCGAACAGCGTCACGCCGTTGATGTCTATGCGGCCTTCGTGTGGTCGCAGCAGCCCGGCGATCGCTCGCAGCGTCGTCGTCTTGCCTGAGCCTGACGGCCCGAGAAAGGCCAGCGTCTCGCCGTCGGCGGCCGACCAATGCACGTCCAGAGCGAAATCGCCGACGCGATGCCGCAGCCATCCCTGCATCATGGCCCGTAACTCCAACCGCGGTTGGCGAGCAGGCGCAACGCGGCGAGCACGATGACGGCGATGAGCAGCAGCGCGACCGCCAGCGCCAGCGCCGAGCCGAGGTTGCTCTCCAGCGCAGACATCACTGCGACGGACATCGTCTGCGTCCTGCCCGGCAAGTTGCCCGCGAACATCAGCGTCGCGCCGAACTCGGAGATGGCCCGCGCCCACGCCAGCACCACGCCGCCGATCAGCGCTCGCGAGGCAAGCGGCAGCGTGACGCGCAGGAACACCCATAACGGCTGTTCGCCGAGCGTCCGCGCCAGGTCCTCGAGTCCTGGGTCCACCGACTCGAACCCGATCTTCGCTGCGCGGACGAAAAAGGGGGCACCGATAAAAATCTGCGCGAACACGACCGCGATCGTCGTGAACGGCAGCGAGACTCCAAGGTGGTCGAGCCCTCGCCCGATGTAACTCGTGCGTCCGAAGGCCATCAGCATCCCTAGTCCAGCCACGACCGGCGGGAGCACCAGCGGCAACTCGATGCACGCATCGATAATGCCGTGGCCGGGGAAGCGCCGCCGCGCCAGTAGGTAGGCCATCGGCGTTCCCACAGCGATGATGATCGCTAGCGAGATCGCGCTCGTAACCAGCGACAACTTCAGTGCCTGTCGCAGCGTCGAGCCGCCGAAGCCGCTCCAAAAGCCATCGTAGCCTGCGCCGCGCACGACGAGCGCGATGATCGGCAGGCCGATGAAGGCGAGAAAGAGTACGGTGGGCAGGCCGCCCACGGCAAACAGTCCAAGCCTCTTCCTCGCTGGCGCCTCAGTGGTCATACCCTACGGCTTCAAAAAGCTGTGCTTCAGCAGAATCTGTACACCCGCGTCCGACCGCAGGAAGGCGATGAAAGCGCGGCCACCATCCGCGTTGGGCGCGCCCTTGACGAGACCCATGAAGTAGAGCGGCCGGATGCCCAGGCTGGCCGGGAAGGCGATGGCCTGTAACTTATCCGACACCCGCGCGTCGGTGGTATACACGATTGCCGCGTCCACCTCGCCAGTCTCCACGGGAAGCGTTGCCTGCCGCACGGTGCCTGCCCGGGTCACGATGTTCTTCCGCACCGCGTCGGCAAAGGTCTGCCCGTACTGCGGGTCGGCCGCCAGCTTGGCGAGCGCTTCGTCGGCGTAAGTTCCAGCCGGCGCGGCTGGATCGACCAGCACTACTTTCGTCCCGGGCTTCGCCAGGTCGCGTAGTCCCGTCACCACCTTCGATGACTTGCTGACCACGATCGCCAACTGGTTTGCCACGAACGGAATGCGGTCGCCATCGATGACCCCTGCCGCCTGCGCCTGCTGCACGTTCACTTCGTCGGCGGAGGCGAAGACGTCGGCTTTCGCCCCCTGCGTCAACTGCGTCCGCAGCGTCGAACTCGACGCGAAGTTGAACGTCACTTTCGCGGTCGGGTACTGCTTCTGAAAGGCCTGACCCTC
>JACQEE010000194.1 GCA_016200725.1 Chloroflexota bacterium | reverse complement strand
GCGAATGATCAAAAAGAAGGGGCCGCTTGGCCCCTCGAAGCGAAGAAGGCGATTGGGCGCGATGCGTCATGCTTTGGAACGCGTCTCCTGGGCTGCGAACACAAGGCCGGTGAAGAGTTTCCGCATGTGCGCCGGCACTTCGTCGCGCCGTTCGGGATGCCACTGCACGCCGACCACCCATCGATGTCGATACGAGGGGCTGTCCAGCGCCTCGATTATACCATCTTTCATCGAAAAAGCAGATACCAGCAGTTCGGGTGCCTTCTGCGCTAACTTCAAGCCCTGGTGGTGAAAACTGTTTACCCGCATGAAGCCGCCAACACCCAGAATATGCGTCAGACGGCACCCTGGCGGAACGAAGACGTCGTGCTTGAGCGGCGTGTTCTCGTCGCGCGCGCGATGGTTGGGGATGTCCTGCAGCAGCGAGCCGCCCATCGCGACGTTGAGGGCCTGCATGCCGCGGCAGATGCCGAGGACGGGCATATCGCGCTGCACTGCAGCTCGGATGAGCGGCAACTCCTGCGCGTCGCGCTCGGGTCGCGCATGCACGTGCGCCGCGGGCTCGGTAGCCTGGCCGTAGCGCGACGGCTCGACGTCGGCGCCTCCGGTGAGGAGCAGGCCATCGACGCGATTAAGCAACTCGCAGGCATCGAACGGCTCGGTCATGCTGACGACGAGCGGCTCGCCGCCGGCGTCGCGCACGCAGGCTACATACGAATCAACAGGCTCTTCGGGGGACGACGTGATTGCAATGAGGGGCAATCTATCGCCCCTTCCACTGCGGCTTGCGCTTCTCCGCGAACGCGCGCGGCCCTTCTCTGAAGTCCTCGCTCGAGGTGAGGCCAGCCGTCAGTTCGGCGGCAAGTTTCCACGACTCCTCGAGCGGTCGATCGCGCGCGTCCATGACGACCTTCTTGATGGCGCGGACGGCGAGCGGCGCGCACATGAGGACGGAGTCGGCGATCTGCTTGGCGCGCGGCATCAACTGCTCGGGCGGCACGATCTGCTGAACGAGGCCGATCTGATAGGCACGCTCTGCACCGATGCGCTCGCCGGTGAGTTGCATGTAGAGCGCCTCGCCGAGGGGCACCATGCGGTTGAGGTTGTGCAAGCCGTAGCCAGCGGTGAGGCTCCAGCGCGGCTCGGGCAGTCCGAACTGCGAGTTGGGCGTCGCGATGCGGATGTCGCACTGGAGCGAGATCTCGAGGCCGCCGGCGACGCAGTAGCCCTGGATGGCGGCGATGGCCGGCTTCTCGAACAGTTTGGGGGCTCGAGGTGCGCGAGCAGTCTTTGGGTCGCCCGAGGTGTCGCGGGAGGCGCGCTCCTTGAGGTCCATGCCCACGCTGAAGGCGCGGCCGCCTGCGCCGGTGACGATGGCGACGAGCGGCTCGGGGTCGCTATTGAACGTCTCGATGACCTCCGCCCAGCGCTTGAGCAACTCGCGATTGAGCGCGTTCATCTGGTCGGGACGGTTGAGCGTGACGTAGGCGATGCGGTCTTTGACTTCGTAGAGGATAGTGCCGGACATGGGACTCCTTTATACCGCCATCCAGCCCTTGCCGGTGATGAGGCCGCGGAGGTAGGCGATCTGGCCGGTGTGCTGCGTCGTGTCCTGAAGCGTGATGACCAGCGCGCGCCAGCCGGGAACGGGGTCACGGCCAGGCATGTACTGGAAGGGGGCGGTGAGATGGCCCGGCAAGAGCGACCGCACGCGGCGCAGCGTGGCCTCCTGCGAGGCCTCGACGTAGCCGAAGAGCAGGTCTCCGGCTGGGCGAAACCCGGCCACGTTATCGAGTGAGTCGCCTAAACCTGTGCGAGCCTCCGCGATGCCGAAGCGCGCCGCCCAGCCGCCGTTGACCCACACCTGCGGCTCGGCGACGAGGTCGGCGGTGACGCGGTCCTTCCAGCGGCTGAGATGCCAGGCGAGCCAGGCGATCGAGTTGGTCTGGGGCGAAGGAAGGTAGTACAGGTCTTTGTCGGGGAGGCCATCGGTAGCCATGTGCAGGAAACGATGAGCGGCCTCGAAGGAATTGGCCACGAACTCTACCAGTTTGGGCTCGATGGCTGGGTCGGCAACCATGGCTACGGCTGGCTCTCTACTGCGCGAATCTGGGCGTCAAGCGTCTCGACGGCGCGGTAGTCTTCGTCGCAGATTTTATAGCACCGATTGAGGCGCAGTTCGGAGAGGCGACGGCCTTTGTCGCCCATGAGTTGCGCATCGCGCGTGATGTCCTCAACGCGATACTTCGCGGGCAGGTGCGCCGCGAGCGCTTGCATCTCCGTCAGCGTGTCCTTCGAGAGCGACTGGTCGCGGCCATCGATGGCGTACCGAAGTTTGCCGACGAGTTTGGCGAGTTCAGCTAGGCGGTCGCGCTCGCTCATCATGCTATAGAGCACGTCTTGTACGCCTGTGTCGCTCGACTTCTCCTCGAGTGCAGGCTGACCGCCTTTGGGCAGTGTATCGACGAAAGCGCGATAGATGCGGAGATATTCCTGCGCAGCATCGGTGACCTGGACGAGCACGCTCTGCACGTCGACCGAGTTCATCGTGCCCATGAAGACCATGTCGTCGTCGCGCGCGTCGGCGAGGCTGCGGAGGTAGTCGATGCCGCCATCGACCTTTTCCGGCACGGGAGGCAGCGGGACGGCGGCGATGGACTGCGCATCGGCGAGCGAGACCTGCTGCGAGAACATCGGGGGCATGTACTTCGCGAGGTCAATCGCGATGGGCGGGATGATCAGATACGTGGCGTGAATAGCGCCTGACGAGTCACGGTAGTAGGCAAGGGCGTGGCCCTTCGGACGCGAGGAGTCGCCGCGCTGGAAGTCGAGCAGCAAGATAGCGCCTCAACAGGAGTACAGGCCATGATAGCACAGGGAAAAGAGCCCTCACCTGTCTGATAGGAATTAGGTGTCCTCTCCCGCAGACGGGCGAGGGGAGAAACGGGCGACCAGCGGTCGCCGCTACGAAGATCGTGGGATGACGGGCAGGATGATATGCGAAGGGCGCAGGCGGTCGTGGTAGACGTGTTGCTGTGCGCGCACGCCAACGCTCTCGGTAGCGTTGACTCCGCCCGTGTTGAGGTTGCGGTCGAAGCGCGGGAAGTTGCTGCTGCTGATCTCGACGCGGATGCGATGGCCGGCTTTGAAGAGGTTGCTCGTTGCGTAGAGGTCGATGGTATAGGGATAGACCCTGTTGGAGCGCAGGCGCACCGGTTTCGCCGGCGATTTGTGGTAGCGGGCGCGCGCGATGTTGTCGCAGAGGTTCTGCGCGAGGCCATCCGGGTGGACATCGACCAACTTCGCCGTGAAGTCGGTGTCGACGGCGGAGGTCGACGCCCAGAGTTTGACGACGACGGGGCCGGTGACCTCGAGGTCCCGCTCCAGCGGCGCGGAGGTGTAGACGAGGACGTCGTTGCGCGCCTCGATCGGACGCTGGTCGTAAGCGCCGCCGAAGGACATCATGGGCTGGCAGCAGAGGCCGCCGCCCGCCGTGGGCGCGGGGTCGGCGGGATCGTAGATGTAGTCGTCGCGAGGCTCTTGCTCGGGAGCCATCCTGTCGAGGCGGCCGTCGCCCGAGGCGGTGTTGGCGCGACCGCCGCTGTGGAAGTGCCAGGCCTGGTAGTCGACGTTGGGCGGCGGCCACGAGGGGAAGTCCTGCCAGCGCTTCTCGCCGAGGGTATAGACACGCACGGGCGCATCGCGGTCGACGCCGTTCGCTTCGCCTTTGAGCCAGTGGTCCATCCAGCGCAGCCACTGGCCGTTCATGTCCACGTCCTGCTGCGACGCGCCGTGCACGACGTCGATCCACCCCTCGGGGAGTGTCGTCGGCCCCTGGCCGTGGAACCACGGGCCTACGACGAGTCGTGTGCCGCTCCGCGACTGTGCAGCGCCACCGCGCTCGCGCATGCCGGCGTAGTTGCGCATCGTGCCGCCGATGAAGATGTCGTACCAGCCGCCGAGATTAAACACGGGAACCTTCACGCGGTCGTGCAGGTCCTGAATCTTCCAGCGCTTCCAATACGCATCCTCGCTGGGGTGGGCGAGCCACTCGTAGTAGTAGCGCGCGAGGTCGCGAAGGAGTGGCTGGTTGGTGAGCGGGAGGTGGAGGTAGTGGGCCGAGCCGTTGGCGGTGGCGTCGGCGAGCGCCTTGTCCCACGCCGCGTATTTCTCAGGCGGCAGTTCGCTTTTGTGCGTCTCCAGCCAGCGGCGCGAGAGGTTAATGGCCCACGAAAGCGCGAAGCCGAGCAGAAGTGCGCCGGACTGGTAGATCCAGCCATCGTGCAGGTCGGAGGCGGTGACCGCTGGAGCAATGGCGAAGAGGTGCGGCGGCGCCTCGACCGCGGCGAGCCACTGCGTGATGCCCATCGCGGAGCCGCCGAACATGCCCACGCGGCCATTCGACCAGGGCTGCGCCGCGGCCCACTCGACGGTGTCGTAGCCGTCCTCGCGACACGTTAGGAACGGGTAGTACTCACCATCGGAGGCGAAGGCGCCGCGCACGTCCTGGATGACGACAGCGTAGCCGCGGCGAGCGATGCGCTTGGCATCGTACAACTGCGAGATGTTGGTCTTGTCATACGGCGTGCGGCAGATGAGGACGTGGTGCTTGCCGCCACCCTCGGGGAGATAGACATCGCTGCGCAGCACCACGCCATCGCGCATGCGCGCTTCGACGTTGTGCAGCACCTCGACGTGCATGGCTTCCATGGTCACGCGCGCATCTCGGGCGGGATGAGGTTGGGGATGCTATCCGCGATGGGGTAATCGATGGTGCACTTTCCGCAGCGGATCGTGCCGGCCACTATCTCGTCGCCCTGCTCGGTGGTGACTGTAAGCGTGACCGGCCCTTTGCAGACGGGGCAGACGAGGATGTCCATCAGCGACTTGCGCATCTGTCTTCTCGCGCAGTAGGGGCAACCGGCCGGTCGCCCCTACAAGATCTTTATCCGTTCCCCGACATCTTCTTGGCGTAGGCCATCACTGCCTTGGCATCGAACTCTCGGAATATGGCCAACTTTTCGGCCTCGACAGACCCCTCAGCGTGGATGGCGAGGACGGCGTGGTAGCCGCCGAACTCGGAGGTGGTGAGGTCGGAAATCATGTTGATCGCGCGGAGGCGGTCTAGGGCCGAGACGCCCTGTCTCCCGCCGAGGTAGTGCTCGAGGTGCTTCCCGGTTTCCGGGTTGGCAAAGTCCTCCTCAGCGGGCATCGTAACGAGCAAGCCGCCGGTGATGTCCTGCACCAGGGCAAGCGCATGGTGGTAGTTGTGCGCGAACTGGAACTTGGCGACGTTAGTGTAAAGGCGGTTCGGCACGGCGAGGCCGGGCTTCATCGTGATGCACTCGCGCGCGGCGGTCTTGAGCAGGCCCTTCACCGACTCGCTGTAGGCCATGAGCCAGGTGAGTTTGTCGCGGACGTGGCCCACCTTGGAGATGCCGTTGTAGTCGGCCATGAGCAGCGCCGAGCCGACGAGCAGGTCGAGCAGGGGCTGCTTGTAGGAGACGGCGGTGAAGCGGTGGTAGTCGACGAAGCCGAGGGCCAGCGCGCCGGAAAACTGATGCTCGCCATCGAGGAAGACGCGCTCGGTGGGCACGAAGACATCGTCGAAGATGGTGACTGTCTCAAGCATGCGATGCTTGGCGCTGAGCGGGAATTGGAACTCGGAGTCGCGCTCCTGTACGTAGGTTGAGGTAACCAGTTTGAGGCCCTTCGTGTTCATCGGCACGGCGAAGGCGACTGCGTAGTCCTTGTCGGCCTCGTCGAAGTTGCGTGTGGGCAGGACGATCAACTCGTTGCTATTGACGGAAACGGAGGTGTGCATCTTCGCGCCGCGCACGACGATGCCGTTCTTGCGCCGCTCGACCACGCGCAGGTAGTAGTCAGGGTGCGACTGCTCTGACGGGCGCTTCGAGCGGTCGCCTTTCGAGTCCGTCTGGGCGACGGCCACGGCGAGGTCGTTGTCGGCGCAGTGG
>JACQEE010000045.1 GCA_016200725.1 Chloroflexota bacterium | reverse complement strand
GGATTTGTTAGGGGGAACCTAACCCCAACCCCTTCCCTGGGAGGGAAGGGGAAGAAAAGAGCGGAGGGACTCTTCACTCCGTTCAGAGTGACAGAAGGAGCGGGAGCGACGCGACAGCGCCGAGCGCAGCGAAGGCCGGGGGTGTGGGGGTGTCCCCCGCCACTTCCGTAGAGGCGCCCTGAGCGAAGGCGAAGGGCGCGGGTGGAGGGGGGGACCCCTCGAAGGAAACAACGTAACGATAGGCGCGACCAGCGCCACGAACCTAACCCCAACCCCTTCCCCTTCGACTGCGCTCAGGGCAGGCTCTGGGAAGGAAGGGGGAGATAAGAGCGGAGGGACTCTTCACTCCGTTCAGAGTGACAGAAGGAGCGTAGCGAGGCCCACAGCGCCGAGCGTAGCGAGGCCCACAGCGCCGAGCGCAGCGAAGGCCGGGGGTGTGGGGGTGTCCCCCACAACGCCACGGGGCGGGCGGGTGGGACGAACAAGGCCGCGAGATAGGCAGACACGCGAGAGCAAACGAGCGAGAGCCGAAGGAGCACATCGAATGGCATTCCCCGTCGTCAACTACAAGAAGCCGCTGCCGCGCCCCACGGGCGATACCGCCCCCTTCTGGGAGTTCTGCAAGAAGCACGAGCTGCGCTTCCAGCGTTGCAGCAAGTGCCGCACCTTCCGCCACTACCCGCGACCGCTCTGCGCCAGTTGCGGCTCGTTCGACTACGAGTGGGTGCAGGTCGCGCCGAAGGGCAAAGTCCACACCTGGGTGACCGCCTATCGCGCCTTCCACCCCGGCTTCGAGGGCGAACTCCCCGTGCCCATCGTCATCGTGGACATCGACGAGGCGCCGGGCGTGCGCATCATGTCCAACTTCAACGACGGCACCAAGCCCGAGCAGGTGCAGGTTGGCCTCGCCGTCAAGATCGTCTTCGACGACATCGGCGTCGCCGACGGCAAAGGCGGCCAAACCGACTACTCGCTGCCCAAGATCCAGCGCGCGTAACGCGCCTCACCCGGCCTGCGGCCACCCCTTCGACTTCGCTCAGGGCTTCGCCTGGGACCTCCAGCAGAGCTGGAGAGGGTGGGACATGGCGAGGCGTATGTGACTGAGCGGGCCGGTCGAACGACCGGCCCGCTTCCTTTTCCAGTGCCAAACTTTTGACCAGTTTTATATTTTTGTCAAAACCTTTACAATACATAAACGTTATATCTCTTTGGAGACTTTGCTACGAAGGAGCAGACATGGACCTCGCAGATCTCGAATGGAAGGGCAAGTTGGCGGTCGGCGCGGGTATCGTCATTGTCCTCGGCGGCGCGATCTTCGGCGCCTACTACCTCGAGAAGTCGTCGCGGCAGGACGCGGTGTCGAACGAGGCCGACGCGCGCCAGGCCGGCGACACAACGCTCCAGGCAGCGCTCGACAAGGAAGTGGCCGGACGCAACACGGCAGTCAACGCCATCGCCGACGCGCGCCAGAAGGACGCCGGCGCCAATGCGGTCGCCTTCAACGCCGAGACGGTCGCGCGCAAACAAGGGGACACGGATACGCTCAACGCGGCGCAAGTAGACACGGATAAGAAACTCGCCGTCGAAATCGCGAATCGGCAGGCGGCGATGGACGACGAAGTCACCGCTCGGCAGCAGGGCAACGACAAGACGCTCGCGAGCGCCAAGACGTACACTGATGGCAGCGTTGCCGCTGAAATAACAGCGCGCCAGGCAGCTCAGGCGACGCTGCAGGCAACGCTGAACACGGGACTCAGCGGGACGGCAGGCAGCGCGAATGCGTACACGGACCAGAAGGTCGCCACGGAAGCGACGGCGCGGCAGGCGGGCGTCGCCGGGGTGCAGAGCGCGCTGACGGCGGAAACCGCGGCGCGGACGCAGGGCGACACGGCCACGCTCGCCGCAGCGAACACGTACACGAATAGTAAGATCACTGGCTTCCAGTTCTACACCGTCGCACCCGGTCCGCAGATCATCAACTTCGCCGACGTGCCCAATCCGTTGCGGCCGACGCTCACGTGCACCGCGGGCGACATCGCCATCTCGGGCGGCATCGTCTATGACCCGAACACCCTGCTCACAGGCGCCCCGGCCACGCAGACATCCAGCGGCGTGATCTCCTCCGGCATCGACCCGTCGGACACGACGAACGCGAGGTGGTTCTGGCAACTTCGGAACACGGATGCGGCGCCGAAGAGTTTCACCGTGAGCCTCCTCTGCATGAAGTTGCCGACGGCTTCGTAAGGCGGGGGCGTCCCCGCCCCACCCCTCAACCTAACCCCTACCCCTTCCCTAAAGGGAAGGGGGCGAGTTGCACTCGCAACCGTCAAATTGACCCACTACCGAAAATCGCCTGAGGTTGACCTGGGGCCGGGGGAACGGGAGAGGCGACGGTCGGTAGGATCGGCGGACGGCTTGCGGGATGCAGGCGGACATCCGCCCGCATCCCGTGGTGTGGCTTGACCCCATTTTCTCGATATGCTAGGTTGAAGCATCGTATACCGAGGTATCCGACGGACGCGTTATGTCCGTGCCGGGGCGAGGAGACCTCTCCATGACCAAGATTCTCGACCGCGTCAACGAACCTGCCGACCTGCGCAAGCTGTCCTACAAGGAGCTCGACCTCCTGGCGAAGGAAGTGCGCGAGACGATCATCGGCGTCATCACCAAGCGGGGCGGACACCTCGCTTCCAACCTTGGCGTTGTCGAACTGACTATCGCGCTGCACCGGGTGTTCGACAGCCCCAACGACAAGATCGTGTGGGACACGACGAACCAGTGCTACACGCACAAGATGGTGACCGGGCGCAAGGACAAGTTCGACTCTATCCGCCTGGAAGAGGGCCTCTCGGGCTTCGGCGAGCCGATGGAAAGCCCGCACGATGTGCTCTGCGCCGGCCACGCGGGGACGGGCATCTCCATCGCGCTGGGCATCGCACAGGCGGAGCAGGTCGCGGGCAGCGGGCGCTGGACGGTGGGCGTGGTCGGCGACGGGGCGATGACGTCCGGCTTGAGTTACGAGGCGCTGAACAACATCGTCCACCTGAAGACGAAGAACCTGATCACCATCCTGAACGACAACGGGATGTCCATCTCGGACAACATCGGCTTCCTGACGCAGTGGCGGCAGCGCATGCTGTCGCATCCCGAGTACCAGGCGATGGTGAAGCGCGCGCGCAGGCTCACGAAGAAGGTGCCGCACGGCGAGATCGCCTACAAGGTGGCGAGCAAGATCAAGGACGGCCTGGAAGGCATCGCGCTGCCGACGCAGTTCTGGCGCGAACTGGGCTTCGACTACATCGGCCCGGTCGACGGCCACGACATCGCGGGCATCGAGCGGGCGCTGAAGCAGGCGAGGAACGCCACGCGGCCGCCGCTCATCCACCTCATCACACACAAGGGGCACGGCTACGAGCCCGCCGAACTCGACCCGGTGAAGTTCCACCAGCCATCGTCGCCGCTGGGCGACGCGAGCGGCGCGCCGACGTACTCGAAGGTCTTCGCGCAGACGCTCATCCGCCTCATGGAGCGCGACCCGAAGATCGTGGGCATCAGCGCCGCGATGCTCGAAGGCACTGGGCTCATCGAGGCGCAGAAGCTGTTCCCCGGCCGCATCTACGACGTCGGCATCGCCGAGCAGCACGCGGTGAGCATGGCCGCGGGGATGGCCCAGGCTGGTTCGCACCCCTTCGTCTCGATCTACTCCACATTCATGCAGCGCGCCTACGACCAGATCGTGCACGACGTCTGCCTGCAAAACCTGCCCGTGGTGCTCATCGCCGACCGCGCGGGCATCGTGGGCGAGGACGGGAAGACGCACCACGGCTCGCTGGACATCAGTTACCTGCGGTCGCTGCCGAACATGGTGGTCGCCGCGCCACGCGACGAGAACGAGTTGCAGCACATGGTCTACACGGGCTACAAGCACAATGCGCCCTTCGCCATCCGCATCGCGCGGGGCGCAGGCGTGGGCGTAGCGATGGACAAGGACCTGCGCGAACTGCCCATCGGCAAGGGCGAGGTGCTCCGCCAGGGCGACGACATCACGATCATCGCGCTTGGCAAGTCGGTCAACCTGTCGCTCGAAGCAGCCGAAAGCCTGGCGAAGGACGGCATCTCGGCGCTGGTCGTCGACGCCCGCTACGCCAAGCCGCTGGACAAGGACCTCGTCCTGCAGACGGCCAAGGCCACGGGCAAGGTGCTCACGGTCGAAGAGAATGTGACCGCGGGAGGCTTCGGCTCGGCAGTCCTGGAAACGCTTTCCGATGCGGGCGTCAACGGGATCGAGGTCTACCGACTGGGCATGCCCGACGCGTTCGTCGAGCACGCGACCGGGGCCGCGCGGCGGCGACGCCTCGGCCTCGATGCGCAGGGCATCGCCACGAAGGTGCGCGAGGTCTTCTTCAAGCAGCGCGCCCGCCGCGCCGTGGCGGAGAACGGGCGCAAGCACGCGAAGGCGGGTGCGTAGGGAAGAAGGGTTAAGGGTTAAGGGTTATGGGTTGAGGGTCAAGGGTTAAGAGTGGAGAAGAAGACCACAGCACCCCAGGTTCTCGAGGCGAAGACACCTCAAGAACGACGCAGGGACGGAAAGAGGAAGGACGGTATGGTGCAGAACGGTAGCGTTACAGCGGCGCTCCCCGATGTCTTCTCGCGGTACCGGCCGCAGATTACGGCCGGGCTGAAGGCCGCGTTGGAACGCTCGCTTCGTGAGCCAAACCCTCACCTCCCTGATAAGAATCAGGGTTCCTCTCCCGCAGACGGGCGAGGGGGGGCCACCCACAGCCCCAGGCCCTTCGACTACCCCTTCGCCGACTCAGGGCTTCGGCTGGGACAGGGCGGCGGAAGCGTGGAGCCGCTGTATGACATGCTGCGCTACCAGATGGGGTGGATCGACGAAGAGGGCCGCCCTGCCGAGGCCAATGCAGGAAAGGCGGTGCGGCCTGCGCTCTGCCTTTTCTCGTGCGAAGCGGTCGGCGGACGCGCCACTGAAGCCCTCCCCGCGGCGATAGCGCTCGAACTCATCCACAACTTCTCACTCGTCCACGACGACATCCAGGACGGCGACACACACCGCCGCCACCGGCCCACGATCTGGTACCGCTGGGGCCACAGCCACGGCGTCAACGCGGGCGATGCGATGTCGGTGCTGGCGCACCTCGCGATGTTCGACGGCGCGCTGGCTCCGGCGAAGGCGCTCGGCGTATCGCGGCTGCTCACCACGGCCTGCGCGGAGATGATCGAGGGCCAGGTGCTCGACCTCAGTTACGAGCAGCGGCAGACGGTGAGCGTGGCGGACTATCTGTTGATGATCAGCAAGAAGACGGGCGCGCTACTCGAGGCCTCCGTTCACATGGGCAGCACTATCGGCACCGACGACGCGCGGACCGTCGACGCCATGCGCACGTTCGGCAAGGAATTGGGCCTGCTCTTCCAGGTGCGCGATGACATGCTGGGCGTTTGGGGCAAGCAGGAGGCGACGGGCAAGCCGGTGGCGAGCGACATCCACCGTCGCAAGAAGGCGCTACCCGCCGTCCACGCACTCGCAACGGCGAAAGGCCCGGCGCGCGAGCGACTGCTGGCCGTTTATCGCAAGGATGCGCCTCTCACGGAGCAGGACGTCACGGACGTGCTGGCCGTGATGGACGAAGTCGGCACGGCCACGTACTGCCAGTCGTTGGCCAAGGAGCACGCGGCTTTGAGCCTCCAGGCGCTCGACGGCGTCGAATTGTCCAAGGCGGCGCGGCGAGAGTGCGCTGAGTTGACGCACTTCCTATTAGAGCGCGAGTACTAGAAAGGCATTCGTATGGGCGTACCAGTATCGCAAGCGATGGCCGTGGGCACCTACGTGCTCAAGCAGAAGGTGCGGCGCAACAAACACTACGCGCTCGTCCTCATGCTCGAGCCGCTCTTCCGCTGCAACCTTGCCTGTGCGGGCTGCGGCAAGATCCAGTACCCTGCGCAAATCCTCAAGAAGAACCTCAGCGTCGAGCAGTGCGTCGCGGCGGCCGAAGAGTGCGAGGCGCCGATGGTGAGCATCGCGGGCGGCGAGCCGTTGATGTACCCCTACATCAGCGAACTCGTGGAGCAGCTGGTCAAGCGCAAGAAGTACATATACCTCTGCACGAATGCGCTGCTCTTGAAGAAGAAGCTCGACGAGGGTGCGTTCAAGCCATCGAAGTACCTGTCGTTCAGCGTGCACATGGACGGATTGCAAAAGGAGCACGACGAGTCGGTCTGCCGCGACGGCACCTACGACATCGCGGTGGAGGCGATCGACGAGGCGGTGAAGCGCGGCTTCCGGGTCACCACGAACACCACGCTCTTCAACACCGCTGAGCCGCTACGCGTGCGCGAGTTCTTCGACACGATGACCGACCTGGGCGTCGAGTCGATGATGCTCTCGCCGGGCTACTCGTACGCCAAGGCGCCCGACCAGGAGCACTTCCTGCAGCGCCAGCGCACGAAGCAACTCTTCAGCGAAATCCTCTCCGACAAGAAGCGCACCTGGAGTTTCAACCAGTCGCCGCTCTTCCTGCAGTTCCTCATGGGCAAGCAGGACTTCGAGTGCACGCCGTGGGGCAACCCGCTGTACAACAACTTCGGCTGGCAGCGCCCCTGCTACCTGCTCCAGGAAGGCTACGCTCCATCGTTCAAGGAACTTATCGAGACGACGAAATGGGAGAACTACGGCCGGAAGAGCGGGAAGGCGGAGT
>JACQEE010000193.1 GCA_016200725.1 Chloroflexota bacterium | reverse complement strand
CGCGCTTGGCGAGGCGCGCCGCGCAACTGGGGTCGTTGTCGCCCTGGCAGGGCGTGCCGCGGCGCTTTTCAGCCTGGTCGATGAAGCCGTCCATCTTGCCACTGTTGATATCGGCAGCCGCGTCGGCCTCTGTGTGCGGACCACCGGCGTTGCGATCGGCAGGGTCGTGATAGGGGCGGACGCAGGGGCCGGACTTGCCGCTGGGCACACAGGCCACGGGCTGGCCATCGCGCATGGCGATGCCGTCGACGCCGGGGTAGGTGCCGAAATAGGAGTCGAAGGAGCGGTTCTCCTGCATGATGATAACGACGTGCTTGATCTTGTTCGAAACCGGGCGCGTCGCGGTGCTGGACGAACCGCCGCCACAGGCGGAGACGAGGGTGGCGAGGAGGGCGGCGAGAAAGAAGAAGCGGTGCTGCATGACGACATGATACGTCGGAAGCGCAAGAACAGGGCCACTACGATGGACGAATGGCATTTGCGATAATCACCGCGTGGAGAAACGAGCGATACATGTATTAGTGCTGCAATCCCTGACTGACTCCCTGCTAGCACAGGTGAAAGCCTTCGAGCCGCAGGTGCGGGTCGAGGATGGCGCGGCGCTGCTGGTGCGTGAGATACCGGAGGCGCTGCGGCCGGGACAGCAGCCATCCCCGGTGCGAACGTCGCGATCGCTGGACGAGTTGCTCACAGATGCCGAGGTGGTCCTATCAGCGAGACGGCTGCCGAAGGACATCGTACGGCGCGCGCCGCGGCTGAGGTGGGTGCAGTTCCCGCTGGCAGGCGTAGAGATCCTGCGCGACTCGGACCTGTGGTCGCATCCTGAGGTGCGGCTGACGAGCGGGGCGGGGACGAACGCGACGCCTGTCGCGGAGTATGTGATCGCGGGCATCCTGGCGATAGCGAAGGATGTGCCGCGCATGGTGCGGAGCCAGTCGGCGCGGCGCTGGGAGCGGCACAATCTGGGGCTGGTCAGCGGGCGCACCGTCGGCATCGTCGGCCTAGGCTCGGTAGGCGGCGAGGTAGCGCGGCTGGCGCAGGGCATCGGGATGCGCGTGCTGGCCACGAGGCGTCGTGTCGTTGCCGGGGCGCCCGCGTGGGTGCTGCCGCAGGAGCGCCTCGACGAATTGCTGCGCCAGAGCGACTACGTCGTGCTCGCGGTGCCGACGACGCCGGAGACGACGCGAATGATCGGACGGCGTGAGCTGTCGCTGATGAAGCCGGGCACCGTGCTGATCAACGTCGCGCGTGGCGAGGTGGTCGACGAGACGGCGCTCATCGAGGCGCTGCAGTCGGGACGCCTCGACAGCGCGGTGCTCGACGTGTTCGAATGCGAGCCGCTCCCGGCTGAGAGCCCGCTGTGGACGATGCCGAACGTGCTGGTCAGCGCGCACATCGCAGGGCTGTTCGACGACTACGACGCCCGGATCGTAGACGCATTCGTTGAGAACCTGGAGCGCTACCTGGCCGGGCGGCCACTGGAGCATGAGGTGGACAGGGAGCAGGGGTACTAGCAACGCGGTGCAAGGCGGCTGGCTAGCCCGAGTTCCTCGAGACGAAGCGTCAACGCGGAGCGAGACACCTTGAAACGGCGAGCGAGGGCGTCGAAATCCTGCGACTCGTCGAGTTCACGGGCGAGCCAGTCGGCGGGCATGGTGATGGCGGCAGCGAAGGCGTTCGCTTCGCGCTCACGAGCGGCGGTGCGATGGCGAGCAGGCAGGCGAGGTCGTCCGGCCAATCGAGGGCGAACACCTCGATGGGCGCGTGGGCGACGAGCATCGCCGGGCTGGCGGGAGGCCGCTCGAATCCGAGGCGCGCGCGGACGAGATCGGCGCAGCGCTGTGCGCGGGTGGGCATGTGGAGGATAGTGGCGCAGTAGGCGTCGCAGGCGCAAGGCGGGGATGGCAAGGGGTTGACATCGACCTGCCATAGTTTTCATCATTCATCATGCGCACTCGGTTGATGGCGGCGATGGCAGTCCTCCTGGGACTCGCTGTTGCATGCTCAAGCGGGAGTGTGCCGGAGGCGTCGCCAGCGGCGACGAGCACACGGTTGCCGAGCGCGACAATTCTGGCGACACCCATCGGCGAACCGTTGGGCACACCGGCAATCGCAGCGACGGCGACGCGGCCGCCGACGGTCACACTGGCGCCTACATCAACTCGGGTTCCCACCGATACGCCCCTGCCTACGGCGACGCGTCCCCCCACGGCTACGCCGGTGCCGACAGCCACTCGCACGCCGCAGCCACCCGCCACGGCGAAGGCTCCACCGTGCGGGGCGACGCCGCTCTCGGTCTCGCCGGTGCGCGTGGAGAACATCCGCAACCTGAACCCCATCGGCAGCCTCGTGCCACCGGACCATGTGTTCCCGACGCCGCACATGTACTTCTACGTGAAGAACGATGCGAACCCAAACGACATCGAGTCGCCAATCTTCGCGCCGGGGGACATGGTGTTCGACAACATCGCGCTGCGGCACTACGACACGATCGCCCGCAAGACGGACTACACGGACTACACGCTGACCTTCGTCGTGTGCGACGGACTCGTGGGGTATTTCCACCACGTGCGGTCGCTGACGCATCCAGGACTGGTAGCAGCGCTGAAGGCGCAGTCGTGCGTGCCGCAAGGGACGGGCAACGAGAAGTTCTGCCAGTTCCCAGTGCGCGTGACGGTGAAGGCGGGCGAGCAGATCGGCACGACGGGCGATACGCTCGGCGGCGTCGGCGGGCTGGACATGGGTGTCCGCGACTATCGCCTCGCGACGGGACGGTCGGCCTTCGCGAATCCGGATCGCTGGTGCGGGAGCAGCGGTCGCGACCAGAACATCTACGGGATGTGCTACACGGCGTGTCCGCTGGAGTACCTCGCGGCTGACGAGCGCGCGAAGATCATTGACCTGTTCATCGACTTCACGCTAACGGTGCGTCGCACGGAGGAGCCGAAGTGCGGGCTGTTCTACAGCGACATGCCAGGGACGGCGCAGGGGCGGTGGTTCGCGCCGGTGCAGCAGCAGTTCAGCGAGGCACCGAACCTGTACCTGGGCCCGAACATGTTCACGTCGCAACTCGGCGAGTTCTCGATGGGGACATCGGTGCCCGGACTCCGCGGCGCTGCCTATATCTTCGAGCCGCGCGACTCGGGGTTGGTGAACCGCCGGTTCAGCGACATCCGGGACGAGCAGGTCTACTGCTTCGAGAACTTCTACGGACTCGAGCGGGATTTCTTCGCACATGCGAACAGCAACCGCAATGGCGGGACAATCTTGCTGCGACTAAGCGAAGGTGGGGCCAAGGTGACAGTCGATGGTCGGACGGTCGCGGCGTGTGGGGCGGGGCCGTTCGCGCTGACGTCGGCGGCGGTGACGTTCTCCCGCTAGTCGGTGAACATCACCAGGCAGCCGGCCATGGGGCCGCCGCCGTTGGCAGCGACGGCGATCTTGGCGTTCTTGACCTGTCGCTGGCCCGACTCGCCGCGGAGTTGCTCGACGCCTTCGATGACGTGGCTGATGCCGTGGACGCGGCCGATGTTGAGCATGCCGCCGTTGGTGTTGAGCGGCAACTTGCCGCCGAGTCGCGTCTGGCCGGCGGCGACGAACGGGCCAGCCTCGCCGGGCTTGACGAAGCCGAGCGCCTCGAGCCAGTTGAAGGTGATGATGGTGAAACCGTCGTAGAGATTCGCGGTGTGCACGTCGGACGGCTTGAACTGCGAGCGGCGCCACATGTTCTTCGCGGCGATGTGGGTGCCCATCGTGGTCATGTCGGGCCACTGGAACCAGTCAGGGCGTCCGCCGGTGCCGAGCGCCCAGGCGTCGATCTGGATGGGCTTCTTGCGCAGGTACTTCGCGCGGTCGAGGGTGGTGACGATCACCGCGCCGGCGCCATCGACGGGCAGGTCGCAGTCGAGGAGGCGCAAGGGGTCGCTGATGTAGCGCGCGGCGAGGTAGTCCTCCATCGTGATGGGCTTGCGCATGATGGCGCGCTCGTTATGCACGGCGTACTCGCGCTGGGCGACGGCGAGAGCGCCGAAGTGCTCCGGCTTCGTGCCGTAGACGTGCATGTGGCGCTGCATGTACATCGCGATCCACTGGGTCGCGGCGAAGTTGCCGTAGGGGACGCTGAACTGCGCTGGGCCGCCCGCGTGCGTCTGCGGCGCGCGACCGGCGCTGTGGCCGCCAGCGACGGTCACCGTGCGATAGGCGAGGGCGACCTCGCAGGAGCCGGAGGCCACGGCAGCACAGGCGTCGAGGACGCCCGCGATGCCCGCCGGGCCGGTAGCCACCATGTCGCAGTACCACTGGAGGTCGCCGATGCCGAGGGACTCGGAGACGTCCCAGGTGGTCACCATCTCGTAGGGGAAGCCGTACTGAGCGAGGCCGTCGACATCGGTGGGCTTGAGGCCGGCGTCCTCGATGGCGGCCTTCGAGGCGAGCAGGGCGTGCTGGAGGATGGAGAGGCCGGACTTGCGGCTCACGGGCGAGTAGCCGACGCCGCAGATGGCGAGTTTGCGTCCTGGGTGCATGCGGCTATCCCTTCACCGGACGGAACTGCGGCAGCGACACTTCGGGCGAGATGTCCTCGAACGTGACCTCGACGGGCATGCCGATGCGCACCTCATCCGCGGGGCAATCGACGATGTTGGAGACGATACGCACGGAGGGGTCGTCGTCGAGCTCGACGAGGGCGACCACGTAAGGCACCTTGGGTTGGAAGGCCGGGTGGTAGATGTAGTGCGTCTTGGTGAAGGTGTAGACCTTGCCGCGGCCGCTCACCTCGAAGGGCGCGAGGTCGCTCGACTGGCAGGTGCGGCACATAGGGCGCGGCGGATGGATGAAGGTGCTGCACTGCTTGCAGCGCAGGATGGCAAGTTTGTGCCGCTTCGCAGACTCCCAATAGAACTTGGTCGAGGCGTCGGGAGCGGGCAACGGCTTGGGGATCGTAGTCAAACCTAACCCCTGGCCCCTTCCCTGAGAGGGAAGGGGAAGATATGGCGCAAGATGGCGGGATTATAGCAGGGGAGGGAGAGGGGGCAAGGGTTAGGGGTTGGGAGAAGAAGGCACCCGCCTGGACATCTGTTGCACTTCGCCGTCGCGGGCCTTTTCGGCCCAGGCGGCGAGGCGCTCGGCGAGGGCGGCGGCGTTGGCGCCACGGGCCTCGATTAGCAACTCGCAGCCATCGCCCTTGGGCTGCGCGGCGACGGCGAGGTAGTCGGCCTTGCCATCTTCGACGAGGCGGTGGAGTCGCGATTCATGGGACTCGTCGGTGAGAGCAGCGAAGTTGCTATCGCTGAGGCGGCCAACATTCGGTTGCACAAGGCGTCCGTCCTTCTCGAGAACGTACATGGCAGCGAGAGGCTGTGTCATCATCGTCATGTCGATGCGGCGCTGGCGGTAGAGAGAGGAGGCGATGGCTTCGATGAGCCACTTCGCAGAGTTGAGGGGCAGGCGCAGGAGTCGCGTGGAAAGCGGCACGGGGTTGACGCGGAGCATGCGGAAGGACCACTTGCCGCCACGGGCGATGACCCAGTCGCGGTGGCCGAGGGCGATCGCCTCGGTAGGCAAGTGCGCCTGGAGCGCGGCGACGAGGGTGTCGCCGGAGGTAGCGTGTTCGAGGCGGTACTGTGTAGGGTTCATGTTGAAGCACTTCGGGCGGCGTGACGCAACTCGGCAATGGCCGCCCCGCGCAACGCCTCAAGGGTGTGCTTGGCAAGTTCGGCGGCACCGCTCCCTACCGCTTCGACTACCACGGCCTCTGCGCCATCTCTCTCGACGACCGCGGCAGCCACGTATGCCTGATCAGCAGTGGAGTTGGGTTGCCTATCTGGCCAGGGAAGCGGTAAGGGTAGACCGGTCACGACGAATTCTAAGGCGGCTGCGATAACGAAGTTGGTGACATCCGCTGCGGCACTCTTGGTTTTGCCGAGGGTGGTCGCGGGCAACGGTCTTACGTAGCGGAGGCGCCTGGGTTCATGGTATTGAAGGCGCCAACCTTTCTGTCCTAGAGTCGTTGCCTCAAGTGGCAATCGGGCAGCAAGAGCAGCGAGTAGCGTTTCGCCGTCAACGTTGCGTTGGAGTTGGTAGTGGATGGGATTCATATCAAAAATTACGGGCCAGGGAAGGCCCTGGCCCGTAGTATAAGCCGTTAGGTAAAGGCGAAGCGTCTAGGCGGGCTTGTCGCTGCTCGCACCGGCGCCTGCACCCGCACCGGCGGCTGCCGCCTCGGGAGCGGGAGGCGGTGGCGGGGGCGGAGCCTTTTCTTTGCCGAGGACGATTTCGCCATCGGCGGCATCGAGAATGACGATGTCGCCGGGGGCGTAGCCGCCACGGAGCAGCGAGTCGGAGAGCGGGTCCTCCACGAGGTTCTGGATGGTGCGGCGGAGGGGCCGGGCGCCGAAGGCGGGGTCGTAACCCTTGGTTGCCAGGAGTTCCTTGGCAGCCTCTGTCGTCTTGAGGCTGAGGCCCTTCTCCACCAGTTCCTTGGAGACCTCGGTGAGCATCAAGCTCACGATTTCCTTGATATGTCCCGGGTTCAATGCATGGAAGACTACCTGCGAGTCGATACGGTTGAGGAACTCGGGGCGGAAGACGCGCTTCACTTCTCCGGTGACCTTTTCCTTCATGGCTTCGTACTCGCGAATGGCTCCCTTGTCGCCATCGCCGGTCGAGAAGCCCATCGTCATGTTGCGCTTGATGAGTTCAGCGCCGATGTTGCTCGTCATGACGACGATCGCGTTGCGGAAGTCCACCTTGCGGCCCTTGGCGTCGGTCAGGTGACCGTCGTCGAAGACCTGCAGGAGGATGTTGAAGACGTCTGGATGGGCCTTCTCGATCTCATCGAGCAGGATCACGCTGTAGGACTTGCGGCGCACAGCCTCGGTCAGCTGGCCACCCTCGTCGTAGCCGACGTAGCCGGGAGGCGCGCCGACAAGGCGGGCGACGGTGTGCCGCTCCATGAACTCCGACATATCGAGGCGGACCATCGCCTCTTCGCTGCCGAACATGAACTCGGCGAGGACGCGGACGAGTTCAGTCTTGCCGACGCCGGTAGGGCCGAGGAAGAGGAAGACGCCCGTCGGGCGGCGGCGGTTCTTCAGCCCGGCGCGAGAGCGGCGGATAGCCTTGGCGACGATGTTGACCGCCTCGTTCTGACCGACGATGCGCTTGTGGAGGAACTCCTCCATCTGGAGCAGCCGCGCGGTCTCCTCGGTGGCGAGACGGGTGACCGGGATGCCGGTCCACATCGCGACGACTTCAGCGATAGTCTCCTCGGAGACGATGGGCAGTTCGGCCTTCTGGTCGGTCTTCCAGCCCTTTTCCATCTCTTCCAGCTTCTCGTTCAGTTTGATCTCGCGGTCGCGGAGTTCGGCGGCAACCTCGTACTGCTGGCCGCCGATGGCCTCTTCCTTTTCCTTGCGCACGGTGTCGAGGACCTTCATCGCCTCCTTGACGGAGAGCGGCGTGGCCGACGACCTGATGCGCACACGCGACGCGGCCTCGTCCATCAGGTCGATGGCCTTGTCGGGCAGGAAGCGGTCGGGGATATAGCGCGAGGCGAGCGTGGCGGCGGCGCGGAGCGCTTCGTCGGTAATGGTCAGTTTGTGGTGCTCTTCGTAGCGCGCCTTGATGCCTTTCAGGATCAGGATAGTGTCGTCGACCGTAGGCTCGTCGACAGTAACGGGCTGGAAGCGGCGCTCGAGGGCGGCGTCACGCTCGACATACTTGCGGTACTCGTCGAGGGTGGTGGCGCCGATAGTCTGGAGTTCGCCACGGGAGAGCGACGGCTTGAGGATATTGGCCGCATCGACGGCGCCTTCGGCCGCGCCCGCGCCGACCATGGTGTGCATCTCGTCGATGAAGAGGACGCAGTTGCCTGATGACTTGATCTCTTCGATGACCTTCTTCAGGCGCTCTTCGAACTCGCCGCGGTACTTGGTGCCGGCGACGAGGGCACCCATATCGAGGGTGACGAGGCGCTTGCCCATCAGCGTCTCGGGCACTTCGTTGGCCACGATGCGCTGGGCGAGGGCTTCGACGATAGCGGTCTTGCCGACACCTGGCTCGCCGATGAGCACGGGGTTGTTCTTAGTGCGGCGGCTGAGGATCTGGATGACGCGCTCGATTTCCTTGTGCCGTCCCACGACAGGATCGAGTTTGCCGGCGCGCGCGGCGTTCGTGAGGT
>JACQEE010000200.1 GCA_016200725.1 Chloroflexota bacterium | reverse complement strand
ACGCGATCATCCTGAGCGAGCGCATGGTCAAGTAGGACTGCTTCACCTCGATCCATATCGAGAAGCACGAGATCGAGGCCCGCGATACGAAACTAGGGCCTGAGGAGATCACCCGCGACATCCCGAACGTCGGCGAGGAAAGCCTCCGCGACCTCGATGAGCGGGGCATCATCCGCATCGGCGCCCAGGTTGGCCCCGGCGACATCCTCGTCGGCAAGATCACGCCCAAGGGCGAGACTGAACTGACAGCGGAAGAGAAACTCCTCCGCGCGATCTTCGGCGAGAAAGCCCGCGAGGTGAAGGACACATCCCTCCGCGTCCCTCACGGTGAGCGCGGCAAGGTTATCGACGTCCGCGTCTTCTCACAGGAAGACCAGGACGAACTCTCCCCCGGCGTCAACAAACTCGTCCGCGTATGGATCGCGCAAACGCGCAAGATCGCCGAAGGCGACAAGATGGCCGGACGCCACGGCAACAAGGGTGTCGTCTCGCGCATCATGCCCGTCGAGGACATGCCGCACCTGCCTGATGGCACCCCAGTCGACATCGTCCTGAACCCGATCGGCGTGCCTTCGCGCATGAATCTCGGCCAGGTGCTGGAAACGCACCTCGGCTGGGCCGCGGATCGCCTCGGCTTCACGGCCAGCACCCCCGTGTTCGACGGTGCCCAGGACTCGACCATCGAGGACAGTCTCGCGCGAACCTGGATCGTCGAGGAGTCCGGCGCCCGCGTCGATGGCAGCGTCGACTTCGAAGTCGCCAAACGCTGGCTTACCGAACACGGCGAGGACGGCCGCAATGCGTTTAGCGAGGAGCATCATGGCATCGCAGCCGAGGCTTGCATGCGCCTCTGGCTTGCCCAGCAGGGCGTCAAGACCAAGAACTGGGACCGCGAAAAGATGATTGCCGAATTGTGGCGCCTGCATCGCGAGCACCGCCTTGCGCCACCCCTCTTCGGCAAGACCGTCCTCTACGATGGCCGCACCGGTGAAAGGTTCGATCAGCCGGTCATGGTCGGCAACATCTACATGCTCAAACTCATCCACTTGGTTGAGGACAAGATCCACGCTCGTTCCACAGGCCCATACTCGCTCATCACGCAGCAGCCTCTGGGCGGGAAGGCCCAATTCGGCGGCCAGCGCTTCGGCGAGATGGAAGTCTGGGCCCTCGAGGCCTACAGCGCCGCCTACAACCTCCAGGAAATGCTCACTGTCAAATCCGACGACGTGGTCGGCCGCGTGAAGACCTACGAGGCCATCGTCAAGGGCGAGGATGCCTCCCAGCCCGGCGTTCCCGAGTCCTTCCACGTTCTCCTGAAGGAACTGCAGAGCCTTGGCCTGGCCGTCGAACTCCTGAATGAGGAGGAGGACAAGGTCAGCCTGCTCGATGAACTCACTTCCGACGTCACGGACTTGGAAGACATCCGCGAGGACGTGCTCAAGAAGACTGAAGAGCCCATCAAGGCCGTTTCCACCGACGAAGACGAGGAAGAAGACCAAGAAGAGGCCAAGCCTGTCCGCGCCAAAGCCGGTGCCGAAGATGCGGACGCCGACGACGAAAAGGCAGCCGACGAAGACGACGAGGCAGCGGAATAACAGCCTGCCCTGAGCGACGCCTGTCCTGAGCGTGGCTGAAGGGTCGAAGGGCCAAGAAGGGGAACTCCATGCCTGAGACCAATGACTTCAATGCGATCCGCATCTCGCTCGCCTCTCCCGAGCAGATCCGGAACTGGTCGTACGGTGAGGTAACGAAGCCCGAGACCATCAACTACCGCACGCTCAAGCCTGAGAAGGACGGCCTGTTCTGCGAGCGCATCTTCGGGCCGACCAAGGACTTCGAGTGCTACTGCGGTAAGTACAAACGCGTGCGCTACAAGGGCATCATCTGCGACCGCTGCGGCGTCGAAGTCGCCCGGAGCAAGGTCCGCCGCGAGCGTATGGCGCACATCGAGCTGTCCGCACCAGTAGCCCACATTTGGTTCTCCAAGGGCACGCCCAGCCGCATCGGCCTCCTGCTCGACCTCTCGCCGCGCGCACTCGAGCGCGTCCTCTACTTCGCTCAGTACATAGTCACCACGGTGGACGAAGAGGCGCGCAAGCGCATCCTCGAAGGGTTTGATAAGGAGTACCAGGACAAATTCAAGGAAGCCGCGGGCGACCTCGAACAGAAGATCGCCGCATACGAGAAGGACCTCAGCGAACGCCTAGGTGTACTTCAAGCGCAGCGCGCCGAGGCCGAGAAGGAAGTCGGGAAGGCACTCAAGGCGGCCGAGAAAGACGCCGAGAAGGCGGCCGAGAAGGTACGTGGCCGGCTCGAAGAGCAGGTAGGCAAGAAGGCCGAGGAGGACGTCGAACTCTTCGGCGAGAGTCTCGTCGAAAAGGGCGCCACCATCACCAAGAAGGTCATGGCCTCCATCGACGCTCGCAAGGCCGACCGCCTCGAGCAGGTCCGCGCAGGCCACAAGGAACTGCAACTCAACCGCACTGAGTCCGTCGACGGTGAGATCGAACTAAAGAAGGAAGCGGGCGACAAAGAAATCAACCGGATGCGGGGCGAACTCGCAAAGATCCGCGCAGGTGTCGAAGAAGAGCGCGCCAACGCTGCCGGCGAGGTCGAAGAGATCAAGCCGAAGTTGCTTCTTCCTGAGAGCCGCTACCGCGAACTGCGCGACAAGTATGGCGAGAACTTCTTCAAGGCCGGCATGGGCGCCGAGGCCATCCTCGAACTCCTGGGTACCCTCAACATGGAGCAGGAGCGCGACCGCCTCCTCGAGGAGATCCAGTCCACCTCCGGCCAGCGCCGCAAGAAGGCCACCAAGACCCTCCGCGTCATCGAGGCCTTCCGCAAGAGCGGCAACGATCCGTCGTGGATGGTCATGCGCGTGCTACCCGTGCTCCCGCCCGACCTGCGCCCCATGGTGCAGCTCGATGGCGGCCGCTTCGCCACTAGCGACCTCAACGATCTCTACCGGCGCACGATCAACCGCAACAACCGCCTCCGCCGCCTGCTCGAACTGGGCGCGCCGGAAATCATCATCCGCAACGAGAAGCGCATGCTCCAGGAGGCTGTGGACGCGCTCATCGACAACGGCCGCCGCGGCCGCGCGATCGAGGGCAGCCACAACCACCGCCTGAAGTCGCTGTCCGACATGCTCCGCGGCAAGCAGGGTCGCTTCCGCCAGAACCTGCTCGGCAAGCGCGTCGACTACAGCGGCCGCTCCGTCATCGTCGTGGGCCCGGAACTGCACCTCAACCAGTGCGGCCTGCCCAAGAAGATGGCTCTGGAACTGTTCAAGCCTCTCGTCATGCACCGCCTGGTCGCCCTCGGCCTCGCCCACAACATCAAGGGCGCCAAGCGTATGGTCGAGCGCGTTCGCCCCGAGGTCTGGGACGTGCTCGAAGATGTCATCCACGACCGTCCGGTCTTCCTCAACCGCGCGCCTACGCTGCACCGCCTCGGCATCCAGGCCTTCCAGCCTGTCCTCATCGAAGGCAGCGCCATCCAGATTCACCCGCTCGTCTGCGCGGCCTTCAACGCCGACTTCGATGGCGACCAGATGGCCGTCCACGTGCCGCTCTCCCGCGCCGCCGTCCTCGAGGCAAAGCGCCTCATGCTCAGCACGAACAACATGCTCTCCCCTTCGTCTGGCGAGCCTGTCGTCGCGCCGACCCTCGACATGGTCCTTGGCTGCTACTACCTCACCAACTCCCGCGCGAAGGTCAAGGGCGAAGGCCACAAGTTTGCCAACGCTGACGAAGCACGCCTCCACTACGACCTCGGCGCCATCGACCTCCAGGCCGAGATCGAAATCAAGGGCATCCGCGGCCACGAGGGCGAGTGGCTGAAGACGACCGTCGGCCGCGTCCTCTTCAACGACGTCGTGCCTGCCGAGGCAAACGTCCGCTACCGCAACGAGACGATGGACAAGCCCAAACTGAAGGAACTGGTGGCCGAGTGCTTCCATGCCCTGGGCAACGAAGGCACGGCCAAGGTGCTCGATTCGATCAAGCGCCTCGGCTTCCGTTTCGCCACCCGCTCCGGCGCCACGATCGCCATCAACGACATCCAGGTGCCGGAGGTCAAACCCCAGATCCTCGCCGGCGCCGACAAGAAGATCAAGGACATCGAGCGGCAATACCAGCGCGGCCTCATCACCGACGAGGAGCGTTACCGCCAGGCCGTCGCCATCTGGACCGATGCCAGCGCTCAGATGGAGAAAATCATCAAAGACCGGCTGCCGATGTTCGGCTCCGTCTACATGATGGCCACCTCCGGCGCGAAAGGTAACATCACCCAGATCAAGCAGATGGCTGGCATGCGCGGCTTGATGACCGACCCCCGTGGCAAGATCATCGAACTGCCCATCCGCGCCTCATTCCGCGAAGGCCTCTCCGTCCTCGAGTACTTCATCTCCACCCACGGCGCGCGCAAGGGCTTGGCCGATACCGCCCTCCGTACCGCCGACTCCGGCTACCTCACTCGCCGCCTCATCGACGTGGCGCAGGACGTCATCGTGATGAGCGAGGACTGCGGGGCTGTGCAGGGCACCTGGGTCACCGACATGCCCCACAAGGCGCTCCGCGGCGCGTTCAAAGACCGCTTCATCGGCCGCTACGCCGCGGCGCCGCTCGTCAACCCCGTCACCGGCGAGGTGCTGATCGAGACGAACAACGAGATCGATGAGAAGGCAGCCGGCACCTATGTCGAGGCGCTGCACCAGTACCGCCTCGACGCCCTCAAGAAGGCCAAGGTCCCCGCCGACGATCTGAAGATCGCCGCGGCCAACTGGGTCGAAGCGGTCAAGTACCTCACCCAAAAGAAGAGCATCCCCGAAGTCCAGGCGAAGGAAACGATCGGCGAAGAGTTGCACCGCGTCTACGTCCGGTCGCCGCTCACCTGCGAACTGGTCCGCGGCGTCTGCGCGCGCTGCTATGGGCGCAGTCTCGCTCGAGGCCGCCTCGTCGAAGAGGGCGAGGCCGTGGGCATCATCGCCGCCCAGAGCATCGGCGAGCCCGGCACCCAGTTGACGATGCGCACGTTCCATACCGGCGGCGTCGCCGGCGTCGACATCACGAGCGGCCTCCCCCGCGTCGAAGAACTCTTCGAGGCCCGCTCCCCTAAGGGCGCGGCGATCATCGCCGAGACTGACGGCCAGGTAGAGTTCTCCGAAGGCCCCGATGGCCGCGTCGTCACCATCGTACACACCGAAACCTACTCCGACGAGTACGAGGTGCCAAAAGGCCACCGTGTCCTCATCGAAGATGGCTCCGTCGTCGAGGTCGGCACCGTGCTGGCCCGGCGGGTCGACAAGGACGAGGATGACAAGGGCGCGCAGCCAATCAAGTCCTCCATCGCCGGCACCGCGAAGGTCGTCAAGAAGACGATCACCGTATCAGCCGTCGAGAAGGAAGAGCGCCGCTACGCAGTGCCCGCCGCCGCCCGCATCCTGGTGGAGACAGGCCAGCAGGTCCGCGCCGGCGAGCAGCTCACCGAAGGCCCGGTCAACCCGCAAGACATCCTCCGCATCCTGGGCCGCGACGCGGTGCAGGACTACATGCTCGAGGAAGTCCAGAAGGTCTATCGCGCCCAGGGCGTGGCCATCAACGACAAGCACATCGAAATCGTCGTCCGCCAGATGCTCCGCAAGGTGCGCGTCGACGACGCCGGCGACGCCGATCTCCTGCCGAGCCAGCTCCTCGATCGCTTCGCCTTCGAAGAGGTCAACGCCAAGGTCGTCTCCGAAGGTGGCGCCCCCGCCACCGCCCAGCCCGTGCTCCTCGGCGTCACGAAGGCCTCGCTCAACACCGAGTCCTTCCTCGCCGCCGCCTCGTTCCAGGAGACGACGCGCGTCCTCACCGAGGCTGCAGTCAGCGGCGCCATCGACCGTCTCCTGGGCCCCAAGGAAAACGTCATCATCGGGCGCCTCATCCCGGCGCGCTCCAAGGCCGTCATGGCCGAACTCTCGAAGCCCTCGCCGGCCCTCACGCTCCTCGAGGCGATGGGCCCCGTGCCCGAAGGCCCCGCCGAACTCGGCGGCGATGGCGACGGCGCCCTCAATCCTCTCGATGGTGCGGCGCTCAAGCCCATCGACGACTTGGCTGACATCGACGATGAAGACGATGAAGACGAGGACGTCGAGGTTATCGAGCCCGTAGTGGAGCCCGTGGCGGAGAAGAGCCCCAGCCGCATCTTCGAGCCCGAGCCCGAGCCGGTGCGCAAGTCCTACACCGGCGAAGAAGAGAAGGTCAAACCTTAAGGTTGCAACGTGGCCCGCCCCGACCGGTCGGGGCGGGCCACTGCTTTTCACCATGCCAAGCGACTTCAAAGACCTGATAGGCAGCGTGCGCCAGCGGATCGATCACCTTCTGGCGCGTCTTTGACGTCCCCGCCCAGGAGGCCGAACTCGCGCGCCTCGAGCAGCGATCGGCCCAGCCCGACTTCTGGAACGACTCCGACCGCGCCCGCGGCGAGATGCGCCGCATCGCCGACCTTCGCGAGACCACGAAGTTGTGGCGCACCCTCGAGAAGGACGCCGCATCGACCGCTGAACTCCATGAACTCGCCGTGGCTGAAGGCGACCGCGCGATGCAGGACCAACTCGCCGCCGAGGCTAACAAACTTGCCGCGCGCCTCGATGGCCTCGAGATCGAACTAGCCTTCACCGGCAAGTACGACTCTCGCAACGCCATCCTCTCCGTCCACGCCGGCGCTGGCGGCACCGAGTCCCAGGACTGGGCCCAGATGCTCATGCGCATGTACCTGCGCTGGGCCGAGCGCCGCGGCTTCGAGGCCGACGTCCTCGACCTCTCGCAGGGCGAGCAGGCCGGCATCAAGAGCGTCCAGATCGAGGTGCGCGGCAAGCATGCCTACGGCTACCTCCGCTCCGAGAAGGGCGTCCACCGCCTCGTCCGCCTCTCCCCCTACGACGCCAACCACCTGCGCCACACATCCTTCGCCCTCGTCGAGGTCATGCCCGAGGCGGAGGAGAACATCGATATCGTCATCAACCCCGACGACCTGCGCTTCGACTTCTTCCGCGCGAGTGGTCACGGCGGCCAGAACGTCCAGAAGAACTCCACCGCCGTGCGCGTCGTCCACATCCCGACCGGCCACACCGTCGCCGTCCAGAACGAGCGCTCCCAGCGTCAGAACCGCGATGCCGCGATGAAAATCCTGATGTCCAAACTCATGCAGGACGAGATAGAGCGCCGCGCCGAAGAGCACGACCGCATCAAGGGCGAGCACGTCTCCGCCGAGTGGGGCAACCGCATCCGCTCATACGTCCTCCACCCCTACAAGCAGGTGAAGGACCACCGCACAGACCACGAGTCCACCGACCCCAACGGCGTCCTCGACGGCGACCTCGACCCCTTCATCACCGCCTACCTCCGCGAGTCGCTCGGGAAAGACAAACCCGCCTAACTGACTCCCTGAGGCGTCCTCGCCGAAGGGCCTGCGTCCCCGCTCTTGCGTCATCCTGAGGCGCTTCGCCGAAGGATCTGGGGCGGTGGGACGATCTTCCCTCTCCCCTTGCGGGAGAGGGTGCCCCGACTCGGAGTCGGGGCGGGTGAGGGGTGAGGCCACAGCGGCGCGATGGACTTGATCTCCGTCGGCGTCTCGCTGAACTGGATGGGACTCGTCACCAGGTTGAGCGTCCCCGCCTCCGGGTGCTCGATAGTCTTGAAGTAGCCATTCGCCCACGCCTGCGGGTCCTTCGTTGCCCCGAGTACGGTCTGCACGCGGCCCCAGCGGATGCCGTGCTTGTCGAGAATGGGGATCCACTCCTCGACCTTCTTTTTGAGGAACTCCTTCTGGAACTCCGCCATCAGCGCCCCTGCGTGCGGCGCGCGGTTCGCCGACGTCGAGTACCGCTCGTCCTTCGCCATGTCCTGCCGTCCGAGCGCCTCGCAGAACGGCTGCCAGAACCGGTCGCTCTGCAGGTTCACCATCTGGAGCCAGCCGTCCTTGCACTGGTACGTCCCCACGAGGGGGTTGCCCACCACGCCGCGGTTCATAGGCGTCGCGTCGCGACCCGAGTACGACGCCACGACGCTGTCCGCCGACATCACCCACAGCCCGGCGTGGAAGAGCGACGCCTGCACGTGCTGGCCCTTCCCCGTCTTCTCGCGAGCGTAGAGCGCCGCCGCGATGCCTCCCGCGATGGTCACCGACGTCGTGTGGTCGCCCATCGCCGCGCGCTGGCTCGTCGGCGAGCCGTCCGGCTTCGCCAGCGCCAGCCCGATGCCGTTGCGCGCCCAGAAGCAGAGCGCGTCGTAGCCGGGACGCTCCGCGTCCGGGCCCTTCGGCCCGTAGCCCGAGAGGTGCAGAAATATCAGGCGCGGGTTGATCTTCGAGAGTTCGTCGTACGAGATGTGCAGTTTCTTCAGCGTCGAGGGGCGCGTGCTGGTGACGAACACGTCTGCCTTCTTGATCAGCCGGTGCAGCGCCTCCTGCCCCTCGCGCTTGTTGACGTTGATCGTGATCGCCTTCTTGTTGCGATTGTCCTGCTCCCACGTCGGCGCGATCGGCGACGTCCCATCCGCCTTCGGCACCTTGTTGAATTCGCGAGCAGGGTCACCACCGCCTTCCGGCTCCTCGACCTTGATCACCTCGGCGCCCCAGTCCGCCAGGATCGCGCCGCCGCCCGGCAACGCCGCCCACGTCGACATTTCGATCACCCGCACGCCGCTCAACGGTCCAGCCAAGGCGCTACCTCCAGAGAAAACTGCCTGTCGCTCACTCGAGGCTGCATCGTACCACACTGTTTATCTGTTATCCTGACCCGCACTTGTCTGATTCCCTGAGGCGTCCCCGTCGAAGGGCCTGCGTCCCCGCTCTTCCCCCGCTCGAACCCACCACCAACCACCGAACCCCAACCAACTGTCACCCTGAGCCTATCGAAGGGTCTCTCCGAATTGGGGCGGGGCGGTGAGGTCTTCCCCTCCTACCTGTGCAAAGCGCGCTTTCCTTGCGCGCCCTCGGTACAATGCACCTAGCAAAACAGTAGGAGACTAACGACATGCCCATCTTCGGACTCTTCGGCAAAAAGAAAATGCGCAGCCTCGCCTGCAAAGACGCCGGCATCGACTGCCAGCACGTCATCACCGGCAAGGACGACAACGAAGTGCTCGCCAAGGCTGGCGAACACGCGCAGAAAGTCCACAACATGAAGCCCTCGCCCGAGATGGCCGGTAAGTTGAAGCCGCTGATCAAGGACGCCAAGTAGCCCCAGGTTGGCCCCTGCCCGTTCGTGGTGAGCCGCTAGCCTGCCCTGAGCGCAGCAGAAGGGAA
>JACQEE010000197.1 GCA_016200725.1 Chloroflexota bacterium | reverse complement strand
AGCTCCTTGATTCCGTCCGAAACCTACAACATTCTCATCGAGAAACTAGACCTCTCCGCGCGTACGCTCAACTGCCTCAAGCGCAGCAAGATCAACAAGGTCGGCGAAATCCTGGAGAAGAGCCAGGACGAACTGCTGAAGATCAAGAACTTTGGCGAGAAGTCGCTGCAGGAGTTGAACGAACGCCTTGCCGCGATGGGTATCAAGCGTCCGGAGGAGGCGACCGAGGCGGCTACGTCTGGTTCCGCCGCCGAGGGTGCCGCACCCGCACCGGCTACTCCTGCGATGAGCGCTGCCGAGCGCCGCGCTGCCAAGGCTGGCAGGGAAACCATCCGTGACCTCTCCGCACTTAAGGCCCTGCTGGGCGACGAGAGCGAAACTGCTGACGAAGACTCCAAGGGCTAATAGGAACTCGCAATGCGTCACCGAAAGAGTGGAAGACACCTCAGCAGGAATATGGCCGATCGCCGGGCGCTCTATCGCAACCAGACGACGGACTTCCTGCGCAACGGCAAGATGGTTACCACCGAGGCCAAGGCCAAGGAAGTGCGCCGCTTCGCCGAGAAGATCATCACCCTTGGCAAGGGCGGGAGCCTGCATGACCGCCGCCAAGCGTTGTCCTTCTTGTTCGACGAGAATGTCGTAACAGAAGTCTTCGCTACGATCGCCCCCAAGTACAAAGACCGCAGCGGTGGCTACACCCGCATCACGCGGCTCGGCCAGCGCAAAGGCGATAGCGCCCCGCTCGTCCAGCTGGAGCTCGTGTAACCCGGCGGGCCGCCGTTAATGGCCACGCACCTTACCAAACTAGCGCTGATCGTCGAATACGACGGCACTGCCTACCGGGGGTTCCAGGCGCAAGCCAACGGGCCTACGGTGCAGTCCGGGTTAGAGCGCGCTATACACGCCTTCACTGGCGAGACGCTCCGCGTCACGTGTGCCAGCCGCACCGATGCGGGGGTTCACGCGACCGGCCAGGTGGTCTCGTTCCTCACCGCCTCGAAGCACGGCCCCACGACCTTCCGCCGCGCGCTGAATCACCACCTCCCTGAGGACATCGTGGTGCGCGAGGCGCATGTCGCGCTACCGGCCTTCCACGTGCAAAGGGACGCCACCGGCCGCGAATACCGCTACCTCGTTCTCAACCGCAAGGTGCCTTCGCCGCTGCTGCGGACCAGGGCGCTCTGGCTAGCCAAGCCGCTTGACGTCGGACGGATGAACGACGCAGCGGCCACGCTGCTTGGCGAACGCGACTTCACTCCCTTCGCGGGGGCCTGGGCCTCCACCGAGCGTTCTACCCTCAAAACGCTGACACGAGCGCAGTGGAGTCGGGAGGGCGACCTCGTCCGGTTCGACGTGGCAGGTAACTCATTCCTCTACCAACAGGTCCGCCGCATCGTCGGTGCCCTGCTTGAGGTCGGAACCGGCAAGACGACGCTGAAAGCGTTCTCTGCCCTCGCCAACGGTGACAAGCGTAGCGCCGGGCCAGTCGCCCCGCCGCAAGGACTTTACTTGACGAAGGTGGCCTACAACGAATGGCCGCCGCGATAGGACTGCTCGAGAGATAGGAAGACGAACATGGCAATGTTGCGAAAGACATATACGCCCAGACCGGGCGACATCAAGCGGAACTGGCGCGTCATCGACGCCGCCGGTAAGCCGCTGGGCCGTGTCGCCTCCGAGATTGCGAACGCTCTTCGCGGCAAGGATAAGGTCATCTATTCGCCCCATGCCGACACCGGCGACTTCGTCGTCGTCATCAATGCTGCGAAGGTGCGTGTGACCGGGGCGAAGACCACCGACAAGATGTATTACCGCCACAGCATGTATCCCGGCGGACTGCGGAAGTTCTCGTTTGAGCAGATGCTCGTGCGCAGCCCGCGCAAGCTCGTCGAGCTCACTGTCTGGGGCATGATGCCCAAGAACAAGCTCAGCCGGCATCTCATGCGCAAACTCAAGGTCTACGCGGAGGCCACGCACCCCCACGGCGCGCAGATTAGCGAGTTCTCGGCTCCGGTTAAAGCCGGTAGGCCGGGCACGAAGCCCCCGCGCAAGGTGCGCCAAGTTACGCCCGCAACAGCCGCCAAACCGGCTGCTGGGAAGCCAGTGCCTGCGGCCGTCGCCGCAGCGCCCGTAACGACTGAGCCTTCGGCATCTTCTGAGCCGGTCAAGAAGGCACCCTCGCGCCCACGCTCCCGCCGGGCGCAAGACAAAGCAGAGCAGGGCGGCGAGGCCAAGGAGGCTTAGATGACTACCGGGCAGCAGCAGTATTACAAGGGCACTGGCCGGCGCAAGAGGGCCGTCGCTCAGGTGCGCATCTTCTCCGGCGCGGGCGCAATCGTCGTCAACGGCGAGCCCATCGAGGACGCCATGCCCATGCCCCACCTGCGCAACATTGCCCTCGAACCATTGCGCGTCACAGGGAATACCAACCGCTTCAGCGCGATGGTCAAGATCAATGGTGGCGGCGTCTCTGCCCAGGCCGGCGCCCTCAGCCACGGCCTCGCCCGAGCCCTGCTCGAAGCCGATCCTGCCTACCGCGTCCAACTTCGCAAATTCGGCCTCCTCACTCGCGACCCGCGCGAAAAGGAACGCCGCAAGTACGGTCTTCGCAAGGCCCGCAAGGCGAAGCAGTACACCAAGCGTTAACGGCACAAGAAGAAGCGGCCATGGACTCCCATGGCCGCTTCTCTTTTCTAGCGCTCTCGTTGACAGCCGCGCTACAGTCTCATCGAGGTCTCGCGTGTCTTCTCAACGACCCCTCGTCCTTGCGCTGCTCGTCCTTTCCACGGTGCTGCTGCTCACGGGCTTCGGCTTCTTCGGTGCGGTATTCGTCTCAGGGGAATACCACCCCGCCTGGCTCACCATTGGTGCCCTCTGCGAAGGCGGCATGGCCGTCGCGCTGCTCACGGCACTGACCCTGAGCATGGAGCCCAAACGCTAGTTGAACCCGTAGAGCCGCGCTGCGTTGTCGCACACGATCTGCCGCCGCTCGTGCTCCGGCACGCCATCGAGCTGCTTCGCCAGCACCTGTTGCGACTTCGGCCACGTCGCCGAGTGGTGCGGGTAGTCGCTCGACCACATGATGCGGTCGACGCCGATGATGTTGCGCGACGCGATCCCAGTGCGGTCCTTCATGAACGTCATCGACACATTGTTGTGGAAGTACTCGCTCGGTAGGCGCTTGTGGTTGACGCCTTCGCGCAACTTCCCGCCGCGCGTGCACAGGGAGTCCATCCGCTCGATGAAGTTGCCCGCCCAGCCGATGTCGTGCTCCGCCGAGACGATCTTCAGATTCGGATACCGGTCGAACACGCCGCTGATCATGATCGCGCCGATGGAGCGCTCTACCCACACCGGCAGCAGCGCCAGGTCGACCAGCGAGTGGCCGACGTCCCGCGCCTGCGTGGCGATGTGCAGGCTCACCGGCAGCCCTTCGGCGGCCGCGGTTGCCCAGAGCGGCTCGTAGCGCTGCTGGTCGTACAGCGCGCCATCCGCCGACGGCCACACCGAGATCATCGCGCCGCACAATCCCAGTTTCCGCGCGCGCTTCAGTTCGCCGACGGCCCACTCGATATCCGACGTCGAGATCAGCGCGATGCCTTTCAGCACCTTCGACTCCTGCTTGCAGAAGTCGGCCACCCACGAGTTGTACGCCTGGAAGAGTGCCGTCTGGAGCGCCTGGTCCTTCACGAGGAACAGTTGCAGACCGACCGTCGGGTACACCACCTCCGCATCGACGCCGTCGATGTGCATGTCCTTCAGCCGCTTGTGCGGATCGTACGCTCCCGGCATCACCTCTTCCCACCGCCCCTCACGGCGCACCTCGCCATCGGCGCGACCCGCCCCCGCCATCAGCCCCAGGCCGATGAGCGACATTCCCTCGCACAGATAGACGTCCGTCTCCTTCTCCCGCTTCACATGCGGCGCCCGGTCGCGGTACTTCGCCTCCACGTACTGCGGCCAGATCTCCGGCGGCTCCACCACATGCGAGTCCGCCGAAATGACGTTGAACTTAGACATGAGCGCCTCCCTCTGACATGTGTGTGGAACGACTATAAGCGATACCCTATTTTTCGGCCAATTCTTTTCCCATACAAACACTAATGGCCTTGCCAATGTATTCTCCGAAAAGAGGGATGAATCCGAACCCCGCGTGCTGATAGAGCGCAATGGCTTCTGGTTGGCGCTCGCCGGTTTCGAGCACGAGACGCCTTACGCCGAGTGCGCGAGCCTCAGATTCCAGTGCGTCCAACAACTTGCGTCCTATGCCGCGCCCCCGTAATTCGGGAGCCACATACATTCGCTTGATTTCCGCCTCTAACTCAGTGAGCCGGCGAATAGCCCCACATCCAATCGCTTTGGAATCAACATAGGCCAAGAAGAATGCTCCTCGCCCCGGGGCCACCTCCTCTGTGTCCAAACGGAAAGAACGGTCCCCAGGCTCTGGATACCTCTCCGTTAATTCAGCATTCAGAGCTGAGATCAATGCGGCAGCAGTATCAGACCCAAGGTCACCCTTTTCTATCCTGATCTCCATGAGGTCAGCCCCTTGGCCGAAGCCCTACTCCCTCGGCAGCCCCAGTCCCCTCGTCGCAATAATGTTCCGCTGAATCTCCGACGTCCCCGCAGCGATGGTCGCCGAGATGCTGCTCAGGTACTGCTTCAGAACGCGGCCCTTCACCGGCGCGAGCGGCGACCCCTCTTCCACCTGCCCATACAGCCCCATGATGCGCAGGCCCACCTGCGCCACGCGCTGCTGCGTCTCCGAGCCGAAGACCTTCGCCACCGACGCCTCGAGGTTCGGCACCTTCTTCTGGTCCTGATACCACGCGACGCGATAGGCGAAGCGGCGCTGGATCTCCACCTGGATCGCCACATCGGCGAGGGCGTTTCGTACACGCGCGTCTGCCGCGAGTGCCCTGCCTCGGGACCCCGCCTCGCGCAGGAACTGGTAGATCTGATGCAGCGACTTCCGCGAATAGGCCGCGTATGTGATGCCCGACCGCTCGAAGTCGAGCGCCGTCGCCACCACGTACCAGCCACGGTTCTCCTCGCCCACCATGTTCCTCGCCGGCACGCGCGCGTTGTCGAAGTAGATCTCGTTGAACGAGAGCGCGTCGGCCATGTTGCGGATCGGCTTGGCCTGCACCCCCGGCGTCTTCATGTCTACAAGGAACACGCTGATACCCTTGTGCTTCGGCACGTTGGGGTCCGTCCGCACCGCCAGCCAGCACCAGTCGGCGACGTGCGCCGCGCTGCTCCAGGTCTTCTGCCCGGTGATCACATAGTCGTCGCCGTCGCGCACCGCACGAGTCTGCATCCCAGCGAGGTCCGAGCCTGTCCCCGGCTCGCTATAGCCTGTGCACCAGAAACGCTCGCCGCGCGCGATGTACGGGAGGTGTTCGCGCTTCTGCTCCTCGGTGCCGTAGACGATGGTCGTTGGCCCGACCCACTGCGTCCCGCCGATGCCCATCGTCGTGCCCGGCACGCCATTGAACATCATCTCTTCCTGGAAAATCGTCTGCTCGGTATACGTGCGCCCCTGGCCCCCATATTCCTTCGGCCAGTTGATCGTCAGCCAGCCCTTCGACGCCAGCCGCTTAGCCATGTCCTTCGTCACATCCCAGTACTGCGGGTCGAACTGCTCCTCGCGGTCGATGCCCATCCAGCCCTTCGGCAAATTCTCCGTGTTACCCTTTCCCCATCTGACCTTTCAGCCACTCCAGCGTCGGCACCGGCGTCGGATCCACGCCGCGCCCGATGGCCAGGTAGTAACTCACCCAGTCGCCCAGCAGCGCCATCGTCATCGCCTGCGCTAGCCGGTCGTCGCCGCGCGCGTCGAGCACCTGATGCGGCACCCGTGCCCTCGAGAGCGCCTGCTGCGTGAGGCCAATCCGCTGCGCGACGCGTGAATTATAGCCACTCCCGCGTAACAGCACGACGAACATGCGGTCCCAGGGAGCGGGAAAATTGAACCCCTCGATAGCATTGTGGTTCTGCTCCGGCAGCGCCTCCGCAAAGGCCCACGACTTCGCGTTCTCGTTGATCTGCGTCTTCCACCGTCGCGCTACCGCGGCGAGGTGCTCCGCGCCATACGCGACGGCCACTCGCTCGCCGATGGCCGCGGCTAGCTGCTTCGCCGGGTTCTGCGACGTTGGCGTAGCCGGGGCGAGCAGCGATGCCATGCCCCGCATCTGCTCGATGGCCTCGCCGACCGCCTTCCCTCTCTCTGGCCCGAGCCCCAAGCGCTGCAGAAATGCCAGCAGCGGAAAGAGGCTATACCCCAGCGCCGCCCGCGGCTGGCACTCGATACCAATGGGAAACACCGGCGCCTTGTGCTGCCGCGCCAGTTCTTCTACCTTCCCGCCCCGTGTCACCGCGATGGCCGGGCAACCGCGGTTGAGC
>JACQEE010000196.1 GCA_016200725.1 Chloroflexota bacterium | reverse complement strand
CTCAGGCGCCTTTCGACCCATTCCTCGCCGTCCCCCATCTCCCGCCGCGACCCTGACTCCCCGTCGGCGTGTCACAACCACAGGCTCGCGTACCTCTGCGCGAGCCATCAAGGTCTCGAAGGGAGTCATCACATGAGATTGCATCTTGCTATGCGTTTCTGCGTTGCCATTGCGCTTATAGGGGCGATAGCAGCAAGCACCACCAGCGTCTTCGCTCACGAGCAGCGCGACGTAGGGAATTACCACTTCGTCGTCGGCTGGATCGTCGAGCCGTCGTTCGAGGGAGAAAAGAACGGGGTTGACCTGCGCATCACGCACACTAGCGACAAGAGTGCAGTGACTGGAGCGGACCAGACCTTGAAAGTGGACATCACCTACACGCCGTCGAACACGGCGAAGACGTTCGCCATTCGCGGCATCTTCAATGACGCCGGCCATTACACCGCGGACATCGTGCCTGTCTTGACTGGCCAGTACAGTTTCCACTTCAAGGGGACCCTCGAAGGTAACGCCATCGACCAGACGTTCACTTCGGGCGACAAGTTTGGGAACATCGAGCCGATCTCAGACATCCAGTTCCCGCAAGTAGTCCCGCAAGTGCGCGAACTGCAGGGTGTGGTGCAGAGCGCTGCAGCCCAGGGGCAGAGCGCTTCCGACGACGCCTCTTCGGCCAAGACCATCGGTGTCATTGGCATTGTCATTGGCGCCCTCGGTTTGGTAGCCGCAGGCGGAGCACTCGTTACCGCTCGTAAAAAATAGGGCCTCGCGTCAGCAAAGCCGTCCCCGGAAGGCTTCCGGGGACGGCTTCCGCGCGGGAGCGCTCATATGCGACGTGAACGAAGTGTGCGGCGGTTGGCGTTGATAGCCTTTCTGGCTGTCGCGCTCGTCTTTGCCTTGCCCTTCGCTACGCCGGCAGCGCTTGCCCACGCAAACTTGGTCACAGCGGATCCAACGCCCAACGCCTCGCTGACCACCTCGCCGACGCGCGTTACGCTGCACTTCAGCGAGGCCATCGCGCCGTCGTTGAGCGGCATACAGGTGCTCAACGCTCAGGGGAAGCAGGTCGACAACAAGGATGCGATCGCTGACCCGGCGAACAGCATGACGATGTGGGTCACGCTGCCTTCCTTGCCTGACGGCACCTATACCGTCGTCTGGCACAACACCTCTGACGTGGATGGCCATGCGATTCGCAGCTCGTACGCCTTTGGGATTGGCGTGCAGGTCGCGGTGGCGCCGCAGACAGCGCAAAGCAAGCCGCCGCTGCTGCAATCTCAGGGGCAGCCATACCTGCGCTGGGCCGTGCTCATCGGTGCGATGGCCATCGTGGGCGGCATCGCGTTCCGACTGCTCATCCTCGAGCCAGTACTCACTGCCAATACGAAGCGCAAACACTTCGAGCAGGCGAGAGCCAAACTCTTGTCCCGAGTCTCGCTCCTTCTCTGGTGCACTGCGGCCTTGTTCATCATTGCTTCAGTGGCCCTGCTGATGAACCAAGCCGGAGTGGTCACCGATAAAGACTGGTATCGCACGCTGGGTGCGCCGCTCAAGACGTTCCTCATACATACCTCCTACGGCAAGTGGTGGATCTGGAGAATGGGTTGTTTCGGTGTCGCGCTACTCGCGCTCGGTGTGGCTTCGCGAGTCGAGTCGGCTGCGAAACGCGAGATGGCGGACAGGCTACGCTCGCTTGCCCTCGTAGCCAGTGTGGTAGCGCTGCTGACGTTCAGCCTTTCCAGTCACGGCGCCGCGATCGCGGAAGTGCATGGCCCCGCTGTGATGTCCGACTTCATCCACCTTCTGAGCGCTTCGGTCTGGGGAGGCGGGCTCCTCTATCTGGTGCTAGTTGTCCCGGTCGCGTTATCGCGGCTCGTGGAGCGTCCGAGGCGAGAGTTCCTCGCCGCGCTGGTGCCGAGATTCTCCCGGCTGGCAACGATCAGCGTCGCTGCCATTCTGGTGAGCGGCCTCTACAATTCGTGGGCGCAGGTTTCGTCCGTCGGCGCGTCGACGCAACCGTATGGCCTCGCGCTCATTGCGAAGGTTGCGCTGGTCGTCCCGCTGCTCGTGCTGGGCGCATTGAACCCGAAGTGGATAAGCAAGCGCCTGGCGGGTGACGCGAGCGCAGGCAACATGCTCCGCGTCTTGGTCGCAGGCGAGGCCGTGCTGATCGTACTGGTCGTGCTCGCTGCCGGCTGGATGACGAGCCTCGAGCCGGCGCGGACGGCGCATGCACGCGAGCAGAACTGCGGGGCGCTTCGCCTGGACTCCAACATCACGAATTCGGGCGACCTGGTATACACGCTGGACATCAAGCCAGCGCAACTTGGCCCGAACACGCTCATGCTAACCGTGCGCACGAGAGCCGGGGGTACGCGTGTCGCCAATGCGACGGATGTCCGCCTGACGTTGACCTATCTCGACAAGGACCTCGGGTCTACGCCTGTCACGGCACAGAACGTGGGTGGCGGCCGCTATGTGGCCGACAACGTGCTGTTGAGTATCGCCGGCGGATGGCAGACCGAGGTCTTCATCTCGCGACCTGGCGGATTCGACTTCCGCGACGCAGTGCGCTTCCCCATAGGCGGGCCAGGCAGCAGCCAAGCGCCGGGCCTGAAGGATTGGAGGCACAGGCCTCTCGCTCGGCGGGCTGACGCGCCGGGCGGGAACGGTAACAATGTGGACGGGCGTCGGCGCATTTGGCGCAGGCCTCGCGTTCCTGGTCATCGGCTATTACAGCGGCGGGGCGGTGAAAGTGAGCGGCAACCCCATCGCGCCGACGGCGGACTCCATCGCAGCAGGCAAGGCAGCGTATATGCAGAACTGCACGGAATGCCACGGCGTGAGCGCGACCGGCGATGGGCCGCTAGCAGCGAAGCTGGACCCGCCACCGCTGAACCTCGTCATCCACGCGCCGCTGCATCCCGAGAGTCAGTTGTTCGGCTACATCCATGATGGGATCAGCAGCACAGGCATGCCGCCGTTCAAGAATGTGCTGACTGCCGATCAGATATGGAACATCATCAACTACTTGAAGTCGCTGTCGGAGACGCCATCGACCCCATCCCCGGCAACACCGGTCGCGTCGGTCACGCCACCCGCTTCACCAACGGCATCGGGGGCGCCGCGTTGATAGAGGAGGCTTTCCCAGAACGGGGGATACAAGCGTTGGCAAGAGTTGCCGCCAAACTTGCGGCGCTTGTGGCGTGCGCGGCAAGCATAGTCATGGCGTTGCTGCCAGCGACCGCGCTGGGGCATGGCGGCTCGCAGGTCTTCCTCGGCAATGTGGGGTCGTACTACATCGACGCGAGACGAGTGGTCACAAACACCGCCAAGGGCGATCTCGTCGATTACACGGTGACGCTGCGGGACAAGGAGCACCATCAGCCGGTCACTGGTGCGACGGTCACGATCACTGTCAAACAGCCGCCTGAGGCTGCCGGGATTTACGAAGCGCCGGGCGGCTCGTATCAGTATGAGGCCCTCATTCCAAAGAAAGGCGGCGATTCCTGGCACGTAGCCGTGAATATCGATGGACCGCTTGGCAAGGCGTCCTACGAGAACTCTTTCAACGTCGGTGGCGTCGGCCTGCCGCTTGAGTGGATTGCGCTGGCAGTAGGCTTGCTTGTGCTGGCGGGTCTCGCCCGCTGGCACAAGCGAATCACGGTGTGGGTAAAGGGAGGACGAGCGCCTCATCCGTCCTCGCCAGCCTGAAGCGGCTGACCGGCCAGTACGACCGGTGCAAGCGCGAGGCCGCGGTGGTTGCGTTGACACATCTTGCAGTGAGGGCTACCGTACCGTCTCGACATGAGCGACAAATCACTCTTTGGCAAAGCGGCGATCGTCGGCCTAGGTTCCACTGACTTCCGCGCACTGCACCAGGTCAACGACCCGGAGCGCACATCCGAGGAGATGGCTATCGCGGCGCTGCGAGACGCACTCACGGATGCGGGCCTCAGGCTTCAAGACATCGATGGCCTGGTGGTCGGCGGCATCGCCAACTACGAGCCCTTCGCCTATCGGTCAGGGCTGCGGAATGTGCGGTTCCTTGGCCACTACCCGAGCGCGGGTCGCTTCTGCTCGGTCGCGCTGGCGCACGCGGCGATGGCGGTACATCACGGGCTCGCTAATTACGTTGCATTGTTCAACTCACTCGCGTTTCGGACGCAGGGCAGAAAGTTCGGTGGCGGCGAGTATCCCGGCGACCTCTACAACTCCATCTATGGGATGACGTCGCCAGGCGCGCTCTATTCGCTCGCGTTCACACGCTACCTCGGATTGTACGGCGGAGAGCCGGACGACCTGGGCGAGATCGCGGTGGCGATCCGCAACCACGCGACGTTGAACCCAGAGGCGATCTTGCAGCAGAAGTTGACGCTCGACGACTACCGCCAGGCGCGCTACATCGCGAAGCCGCTGCGGCTGCTCGACTACTGCCTCGTGAACGATGGCGCGGTGTGCTACATCGTGACGACCAAGGAGCGGGCGCGGGCACTGAAGCAGCCGCCTGTCCTTCTCGCCAGCACGGCGGAACGGGCGACCATGTACGAGCAGTACGTGCCCGAGGACTTCTGGTGGGACGCCTGCCAGACGCTAAGGCACGACCTCTTCGACACGATCGGAATGAAGATCGAAGACATCGATTCGCTCCAGGTGTACGACAACTTCTCGGTGTCGGCGCTGTGGATGCTGGAAGGCTTCGGCTTCGCGCCACGCGGCGAGGGCCTGAAGTGGGCGAGGGGCGGCCGCATCTCGCTCGGCGGGGAGTTGCCGCTGAACACGAGCGGCGGCATGCTCGCGGAATCGTACCTCCAGGGCTGGAACAACCACGCGGAGGCCATCCGGCAACTGCGCGGGCAGGCCGGCAAGCGGCAGATACCGGATTGCCGTGCGGTGCTGTATTGCTGCCTCTCAGCGGTGCCGGGCGGCGACATCCTCATCAAGGACGACCGCTAGCCATGGCTTACACGAAGCCGTTGCCCAAGCCCACCAAAGAGGACCGCGAGTTCTGGCAGGCGGCCAGAGAGCATCGCCTGGTGCTGCCGCGCTGTCGCGACTGCGGCTATGTCTGGTTCCCCCCATATCTCGCGTGTGGGCGTTGCCTCTCGCCGAAGCGGGAGTGGCTCACAGCGAGCGGCCGCGCCACCGTGTGGGGTTATGTCGAGATGGCGCATCCGTACATCCCATCCTTCGCTCCTGAGATCCCGTACAACGTCGTGCTGGTCAAGCTCGAGGAGGGACCGCTGATGTTCAGCAACGTCATCGGCGTTGCGAACAGCACGATCCACACGGACATGCCCGTCGAGGCGGTGTTCGAGGATGTGACGCCGGAGTTCACGCTGATCAAGTTCAGGCCCCGGCAAAGACCTTGAATGATGTGCGTTCGTTCGCCTAGCCGCTCGAAGGGGGACGTGCGGTCGTGCAACTGAGGCCGCCGTCAGCCAGGACGGTCTGGCCGGTGACGTAGGCGGTCAGCGGCGACACCAGCATCAGCACGACGCCGCCAATGTCTTCGGGTCTGCCGAGGCGGCCAATGGGGATGTGCTTCGCGGCAGCAGCCTTCTGCTCAGGCGGCTGGTGTTCGAAGGTGTCGGGCGTGTCGACAGAGGCGGGCGCGATGCAGTTGACGCGGATGCGGTGCGGCGCGAGTTCCATCGCCAGCGTTTGCGTGAGGTGCATCACGCCAGCCTTGGCGGCGCCGTACGGCGAGAGGCGCACGGAGGCGCGGAGGCCGCTGATCGAGGCGATGTTCACGATCGCGCCGCCGTTCCCCGCAGCGATCATGGCTTTCGCGAAGGCGCGGTCGCAGAGGTAGGTGGCTCGCAGGTTCAGTTCGACGACGCTGTCCCAGAACGACTCGTCGGAGTCGAGGACCGTGGACATCTTTTGCCCGCCGAGGCCGCCGACGTTGCTCACGCCGATGTCGAGGCGGCCGAACTTCTGCACCGTAGCGTCGACGATGCGCTGCACCTCGGCGGGTTTGCGGACGTCGGCGTGGAGCGCTAGCGAATGGACGCCCAGCGCCTCTACTTCTTTCGCCACGGCGTTCGCGCGCTCGGCGACGAGGTCGACGATGACGGGGCAGGCGCCGGCGCGAGCGAGCATGCTGGCGATGCCGCGGCCCATGCCCTGGCCGGAGCCGGTGACGATGGCGACCTTGCCTTCGAGGGCGAGGAGGGGGTTAGGCATAGTGTGTGGCTGGTTGCTTAGTGTGAGGCCCTTCGCTTCGCTAAGGGAGTCAGAGTTGCGCCGCGTTTCGATTGTTCTTCACTCGAGGTGTTGTGCGGAGAGTCGTGCATTTGGCGAGGCCCTTCGCATTCGCTCAGGGAGTCAAGTAGCCTCGCTCCGATATATAGGCCTTCAGCATCAGTAGCCTTTGGCGGGGTCGACGACGTTTTCGAGGGTCTCGCCTTTGAGATAGCGGCCGAGTTGCTCGCAGAAGAAGACGGCGGCGCGCTCGGTGTGGGCGCGGATGCCGCCAGAGTTGTGCGGAGTGACGATAACGTCGGGCATGGTCCAGAGCGGGCTGGTCGGCGGCAGCGGCTCGGGCTCGAAGACATCGAGGCCGGCGCCGCCGAGGTGCTTGCTCTGCAGCGCGCGGATGAGCGCCTCTTGGTCCACGACGCCACCGCGGGCGACGTTGATGAAGTAGGCGCCAGGCTTCATTGCCTTGAACTCGGCCTCGCCGATCAGATGCGCCGTCTCCTTCGTCAGGCTCACAGCGACGACGACGTAGTCGCACTGCGGAAGCATCTCGCGGAGTTTGGCCATCGGATAGACCTGGTGGACATGCGGCAGTTTCTGTCCCGGCGTGTAACTGCGCCGCGCGGCGAGGACTCGCATGCCGAAGGCTTCGGCGCGCTTTGCCACCTCGCTGCCGATGTGGCCGGGGCCGACGATGCCGACGGTGGCGTCGCGGAGTTCATCGTTGACGTAGCGCACCCATTTGCTCTGGCGCTGCGCCTCGAGGCGCTTCACCATGTGCTTGACGCGCATGATCATGTACATCATCACGAACTCGGCGATGGGCGGCGCGTTGATGCCGGCGCTGTTCGTCAGCGTGATGCCCTTCTCGAGGACGCCCGTGCCGGCGAGATAGTCCACGCCCGCGCCGTAGACGTGCATCCACTTCAACTTCGGCGCGATCTCGACGATGTTCTTGGGGAGACGGAGGCCGAAGATCACCTCAGCGTCGCCAGCATGCTTGTAGAAGATCGAGCCGTCGAGCGGCTTGTGCAGGCCGGGTGACGAGGCGCGGTAGGAATCCACCCAGTCCTGCGTCATCTGGTCGACGTAGGTGCCCTGCACAGCCTCGACGCCGGGAGCGACGGCCATGATGCGCTTGAGGTCTTCATCGCGGGCCATGTGGTGAGCGACGAGGACTTTGACTTTGCGCACAGCGGCCTCCACTGCGAGGGGAATCGGACAGGGGGGACTCTACTACGCAGTGAGATTCGCGGCAAGGAGAGAGGACGAGCCCTCCCCTTCTGGGACTCAGGGCTTCGCCTGGGACTAACTCCCGCCCAGGGACAGACGGGAGGACTCGAAGGCTAGAAGAGCGGGCGCTGGTGGGCCAGACGAGCCTTGCGCTTGGCGAGGGCGTTGCGCTGGCGAGAATTCTTGGGCGCGAGCACGCGCAGGAGTTCGGCGACCCCGGACTGATCGTCGTCGGGGCCACGCAGGCGCATCTCGCCATCGACGGTGTAGTAGTCCACACGACCCATGCGCTCACGCTCGAGGTAGCCATTCGCTTCGAGGTCGGAGATGATGCGGTGCACGGAGCGCTCGGTGATGCCAAGCGTCTCGGCCAGTTCGCGCGCGGTGATATGGCCGCGCTGGGAGACCAGAGCGAGCACGGCGCCGTGGTTGGTGATAAACGTCCAGGCAGGAGGCATGAGCAACAGACTCTTAGGTGACTCCTCAAGGGATACGACACCGCGCCAAGGGTGACGCGAATATCATGATAAGTATGGCACTATACAGGCCACCGGCTCAATAGGGAGTTGTCAGGTGTGGGCCTGAAGAATGCTTGCCTCGAGTATACCAGGGTAGTTCAAAACTCACTCTAAATTCCGGTTCTGGAGACAACTCCGTCGGGTACAATGTGGAGACGAATTTCGACACGGTCCAGTTATGACACAGACAACGCCTCAACGAAGCCCCATCCCCAAGGTCTATGAGCCGCAGTCCGTAGAAGAGCGGCTGTACCAGTTCTGGATCGACCGCGGCTACTTCAAGCCAAAGATCGACAAGTCGAAGAAGCCGTTCGTGATCATCATGCCTCCGCCGAACGTGACCGGCGAACTCCACATCGGCCACGCGCTGA
>JACQEE010000195.1 GCA_016200725.1 Chloroflexota bacterium | reverse complement strand
ATAGCCGGGAAAGCCGAGCGACGCCAAGGAATGAGCAGACTTGCGGCGCAGGTCGGGCGACCATCCGCCTTGCACGATCGCGAAGAGCGCCTGGTCGCGCCGCTTGTGCGCTGAGTGACAGCGCTCCGCCCAGCGATGCGTGCGCTCCAGCGCCTCGCGCATCTGTGTATCCGAATCGCCATAGGCCGGGCAGTGGTCAAGCACCATCGCGATGTCGCTGCCCAGCGCCTCTTGATAGGCGACCGCCGATTCCGGCGTCAGCATATGCTCGGAACCATCGATGTGCGAACGAAATAGGACGCCTTCATCGGTCAGCTTGCGCATGTGGCCCAGGCTGAACACCTGGAAGCCGCCGCTGTCAGTGAGGACCGGCCCATCCCATCGCATGAACCGGTGCAGGCCTCCCATCTGCCTGATCAGATCAACGCCAGGCCGAAGGTAAAGGTGATATGTGTTTGAGAGGATGATGCGCCCCCCGATGCTCCGCAAGTCGTCTGGCGTGAGCGCCTTCACCGCCGCCTGCGTGCCGACGGGCATGAAGCACGGCGTTGGCACGTTGCCGTGCGAAGTGCGAAGCATCCCAGCACGAGCGAGTTCTGAGGTGGCCTGGAGACTGAAACTGAACATTCTACTGGAAGCCTAGTGACGCGTGGGGGTGACCTCAGCGCTGGCAGCCATTTGAATCCTTTGTACGTCTTCTTGTAATTGCGCTGGCAGGGGGATGAGCCGCACAGCAACCCCGGGTGCGATCTTGCCTTTCAACGAACCCATCAAGATACGGTGAAACCCCGGATCTGTGACGATTAGGATTCGTTGTTCACCTTGAACTAGAGAAAGGAAATACAGTTCGGCGATTGAGTCATTAACCTTCCCCGCCGGGTGGTTTCCTCCGCTGGTTTTCCCAGAAGAAGACTTGATTGAGCAAATAATGTGATCGTCGAGAGAGACCGCATCGAATTCGTGGATGCCTCCGGAAACCAATGGCAGTTTTGCGGATCGAAAGGGCATACCGAATTCTGATTGCAAAACCTTTCGAATATGTTCCTCAACTTCGTCCTTGAGTTTTCTGGTATCAGCCACTTGGGTCGCCTCTATTGCTCAACTACTTGTCCCAGCGCCTCGTCTACCAGCGCGTCCGGCACGTCGTTGCGAGTCGTCGACTTTCCGATGCCTTCGAGCAGCACCCAGCGAATCGCTTTGCCCGCCACCTTCTTGTCCAGCGCCATCGCCTGCCGCAGCATATCGCGCTGCACTGGCGGCGACTGCAGTGGCAGGCCGAATGCGCGCAGCAGATCGTTCTGGGCGCGCAAGTCGCTGCTAGATAGCATGCCCAACTTCGATGAGAGGTAGCCTGCGGCAGCCATGCCCACCGAGATCGCCTCGCCGTGCAGCATGGCCTCGTAGTTGAACGCCGACTCGAGCGCATGACCGACCGTGTGGCCATAGTTCAGCAGCGTGCGCGGCCCGCCAGTCTCGCGCTCGTCCTCACTGACGACCCGCGCCTTGATCGCCGCGCTGCGTCGTACCGTCGCGGTGGTCGCATCAGGCTCAAGGGCCAGTAATTTCGATACGAGACCTTGTAGGTCGGTGAACAACTGCCTATCCAGGATCAGGGCATGCTTGATGGTCTCAGCCCACCCTGCAATAACCTCGCGCTTTGGCAGTGTCGCGAGCGTCTCGGTGTCGGCCAGCACCAAGCGAGGCTGATAGAACGCGCCGATAAGATTCTTTCCAGCTGGCAGATTTACCGCCACCTTGCCGCCGATCGAGGCGTCGGTCATCGCAAGCAGCGTCGTTGGCACCTGCACGAAGGGCATGCCCCGCAGATAGGTTGCCGCCACGTAGCCGGCGAGGTCGCCTGTCATCCCGCCGCCCATCGCGACGATCACGTGCCCACGCTCGGCCTGCTTGCTAGCCAGCCACGCGTACGCCTTCTCGGCCGATGCCAGCGACTTGTTCGCCTCCCCGCTCGCCAGGAAGTGGTGGTCCACTCTGAATTCGGCCTCCTTGAGCGAGGCTAGCACCTTGCGTCCATACTTCGAGAAGACGGGTGTCTCCGCGAAGACGTAGGCCGTGCCGGAGAGCCCGACTTCGCGCATGCGCTTGCCCAGGTCGTTGAGGATGCCCCAGCCTACGTAGCCGGGGTACACTCCGCCCTTTGTCTCGACAACGTACGCGGCGTCCGCGAAGTGTGCTGGTGTGTCGACCATCTTGCTGGCCTTGTTCGACGCGATTGTGTGGTAGGCACGCACGATCTCGTCCGCTGTCTGTTCGACCGTCATGCCGTCTGTGTTGATCGTGCGCTGGGCCTGAGCGTACCACGCCTGCCGCTCGACCTTGAGCGCAGCGATGCGCGCTAATGGATTGCTACCCGAGAGCAGCGGTCGTGCCTCACCCTTCGCTGCGCGCATCCGCTCGACGATCTTCTGTGGCGACGAATCCAGGCAAATAACGGCGCCGGAGCGGAGCATCAACGCTCTGTTTTCGGAAGCGATCACCGCACCCCCGCCAGTTGAGATGACAGTGTGACTCTTCGAGCATGCCTTTTGCAGCGCCTCTCGTTCGACGTCGCGAAAGCCAGCCTCGCCGTGCTCTGCGAAGACCGCGTCGACCGTCTTCCCGGCCATCTGCACGACGAGATCGTCGGTGTCGACGAAGTCCCAGCCGAGCCGCTTCGCCGCGAGCCGGCCGGCCTGCGTCTTCCCGGTGTAGGAAAAGCCAATAAGAATGATGTTTTCAGGAGTGCCCATAACCAATGCGTTCGTGACCGGCCACGAAAGAGTCGTCTACTCGCTCAGGCCGCTCTGCTTGAGGAAACCCTGGTAGTTGCGCCGCGTCTCGTCGAGGTGGTCGCCGCCGAACTTGGCGAGGAACGCCTCGGCGAGCACGAGCGCGAGCATCGCCTCGCCGACGACGCAGCCCGGCGGCACCTGGCAGATGTCGCTGCGCTCGTAGTGGGCCTGGACCTCCTCGCCCGTCGCCAGGTCAACCGATGGCAGGGGCTTCGCGAGCGTGGAGATTGGCTTGATCGCTACGTGCACGACGATAGGCTGTCCCGTTGTCATCCCGCCCTCGAGACCACCCGCGTTATTCGACCGCCGGCGCCATTTCGCGCCGCCGCCGGCCCACGGCTCGATGATGTCATGCACCTGCGAGCCGGGTAACGCCGTCTGCGCGAATCCCATCCCGATCTCGACGCCCTTCACGGCGTGGATGCTCATCATCGCCTGCGCGATGCGGCCATCGAGTTTCTGGTCCCACTGGATGTAACTCCCAAGCCCGATGGGCACGCCCTCGGCGATGACTTCGAAGACGCCGCCAAGCGTGTCCTTGGCCTCTTTCGCCGCATCGATCGCCGCGATCATGCGTGGCTCGGCCTCTGCGTCGGCGCAGCGCACCGGCGACTCCTCGACGCGCCGCCAGTCGATGGGCTGGCGCGGCTTCGCCTGCACCTTGCCAATGGTGAGCACATGCGAGTGGATTGCGATGCGAAACTCCTCGAGAAAACGCTTCGCTACGCCGCCTGCCGCGACACGTGCCGCGGTCTCTCTCGCGCTCGCGCGCTCGAGGATGTTGCGCACGTCCTGCTGGTTGTACTTGACGATGCCCGCAAGATCGGCGTGCCCAGGCCGCAAGCGCGTGACTCGATTCCCCCTGCCTGGATTTCCGCGAAGTCCTTCTCGATCTTCATGCGCCCGCCGCGCCCATAGCCCTTCTGCCGCCGCGCCAGGTCGCGCGCGAGGTACTCTTCGGACAGCGGTACGCCGGCAGGGATCCCCTCGACGATTACCGAGAGCCCCTTGCCGTGCGATTCGCCTGAAGTCAGGAAACGGAATCCAGTCAACGCAGCGCCTTTCCCTACAATCATCTCATTGTCTATCAGGCAGCGCGGTGTTGTCTAACCACACGCGGTGTTACGATAGTGCCCGAAGATATGTCTGCCTTCGTTACCAAACTCCTCGCAGCCTCCGAGCGCAACCGCAGTCTGCTCTGCGTCGGCCTCGACCCAGACCCTGCGCTCATGCCGCGGGAAGTGACGGTAGCCGACTTCAACCGCTCGATAATCGAGGCCACCAAGGACCTCGTCTGTGCCTACAAGCCCAACCTCGCTTTCTACGAGGCGCTCGGCTTCGAAGGCTGGCAGGCGCTTCGAGCCACACTCGATGCGATTCCGAAGCACATTCCCGTCATCGGTGACGGCAAGCGCGGAGATGTACCGAACACGGCGCAGGCCTACGCCAAAGCGATGTTCGATGTCTGGGGATTTGATTCGACTACTGTGAACCCCTACTTAGGAATGGACACGATTGATGCCTTTGCGGCCTACAAGGATAAAGGCGTGTTTCTTCTTTGCCGAACCTCGAATCCAGGGTCCGGTGATTTCCAGGGTCTTCCTGTCCCCGACCCGCGCGAGGCCAGTCGGCTTATCCCGCTTTACGAGCATGTAGCACTAAGGATGCGTGTAGCAAACATCGCCGGGAACTTTGGTCTTGTTGTTGGCGTGACACACCCCGAGGAACTTCGTCGAGTTCGAGAACTATGCCCTGACATGCCAATTCTTATCTTGGGTGTGGGGCCGCAAGGTGGAGACTTGGAGACAGCAGTTCGATACGGCGTCGATGCGCATGGCCGCCTCGCTATCATCAACGCGTCGCGTCAAGTCCTTTACGCCTCCCGCGGCCGCGACTTCGCTGAGGCGGCACGTCGCCAGGCGCTAGCCCTTCGTGACACGATGCAGGCTGCCCTTGCCTCCAAGCCTGCATGATTGGCACACCTGTAATCCGTCGTCGCCCGCCATTCGTACTCTTTGCTAGGACTCGATGTGATTCGCAAGCCGTGACGCGCACTAGTGACGGGTTTGCCAGCCTTACGCTGCATTGACACCTGGAAATGTACTCCCTAGAATCCAACCAGCGGGCCACAAGAAGGCGGGCTGCGGCATGATTGAAATGAGCATCGACAGCATCCGGGTCAGCCTGATGAACTATCAGCGCGTCGTCATCCTCAAGGAAAAGGCCGCAGACCGCTATCTCCCCATCTGGATCGGCCCCGCCGAGGCCGACGCCATCGCCGTGAAGCTCCAGGACGTGGCTGTGCCCCGTCCGCTCACGCACGATCTCCTGAACAAGGTCATCGGCGACCTCGGCGCCCGCGTCAACGCCGTCATCGTGAACGATCTGCAGAACGATACCTTCTTCGCGAAGATCAACATCGTGCAGAATGGCAACGTCGTGCAGATCGATTCGCGTCCCAGCGACGCTCTCGCCCTGGCCGTGCG
>JACQEE010000192.1 GCA_016200725.1 Chloroflexota bacterium | reverse complement strand
CCATCTTGCGGTTGACCTCGATCTTCGTCCCAGCCTTCAAAAATTTCCTGAAGGTCTGCCCAACTTTTTTCCTCAGTGTATTGCCAAACGTGCTTGCGTCCCGGTTAGTGATGCGGTCTGTCTTCGAGAGGCGCACCATTGTGCCCGTGCCTGCATCGAGTAGCCCTTTGTCCGATTCGGGTGCCTGCTGAACCCACTTGACGAAGCTGTTCCTTTCAATAATTTGATCAAGGTCAAACCCGCCGTAGAACAACGGCCCCTCTTCTTGCCTCGTCCATATTTCGACTCTGCGAGAGAGTCCGATCGACGCCGTTACCAGCCCCATACCGAACTTGCCTAGGTCCGCTGTGTCTCGCTCTGTATCTGACCCGAGTCGCAGAGCCTCACTGAGCGTGTCCTTGTCCATGCCACAACCATCGTCCTCAATGGAAATGACGATGTCGCCAGCCAATTCCGAGACAATGATGCATATGGAACTCGCTTGCGCGTCGATAGCGTTGTCGATGAGATCTAAGACGGACGAATAGCTGTCGTAACCCATTTCGCGAAGAGCTTCAATGGTACGACGGGGGTTCGGGGGATTCTCGAGGAAGTGGAGAGTAGAAGCGGATGAAGTAGCAGAAGACAGACGGACAGGGTCCATCGTAACTCCTTACCCCTTCGATAGACACTTGCCTACCAAAGGCGCCAAATCTACTGACTGGGCTCCCAGCCAACCGGCTGAAAACCGTTCAAAGTTTAGCATGGACAACCGTGCCGCCGTCAAGGGTAGCCCTACCAGAGTCGTTCACGACGTATTGCTCCTTTAGCACAGCGGTACGCCGTCAACTGGCAAGTTCGAACGGGTCCGAGCATTGAGCGAGGTGGTGCCCCTGCCCGGACTCGAACCGGGGCAAGCAGTTTAGGAAACTGCTGCTCTGTCCACCTGAGCTACAGGGGCGGCGATGGGACGGGTGACGTGGTGGAGATAGGGGGAGTCGAACCCCCGACCTCTGCGTTGCGAACGCAGCGCTCTCCCAGCTGAGCTATATCCCCACGAAATGCGCGTCGCGACGGATTCGAGGCGCATGAGGAAGTATAGCAGCGGGGGTTGGAGAGGGGCAACGCGCGTGGCGCTGCACGCGTTCGCTGGGTAGTACACGTCGTGGCGCCACCCCTCACCCGCCCCGACGCGGCGTCGGGGCACCCTCTCCCCAAGGGGAGAGGGAAGACCACCCATCCCCCAGATCCTGAGGCGCGGACGCCTCAGGATGACGAATCAAAACGGGCGATACTTGTTGACGATGGGGAGGCGGCGGTCGCGGCCGAAGGCGCGGGCGGTGATTTTGACGCCGGGAGGGGCCTGGCGGCGCTTGTATTCGTTGCGGTCGACCCAGGAGATGACCTGCTGGACGTACTTGGCGTCGTAGCCCATCGCCAGCATCTCGTCGTAGGAGCGGTCTTCCTAGACGTAGGCGGTGAGCAGCGGGTCGAGCACTTTGTACGGCGGCAGTGAGTCTTCGTCCTTCTGATTGGGCCGCAGCTCGGCGGTCGGCGCTTTGGTGAAGACGCGCTCGGGGATGACGGGCTTCGTGCCGACGGTGTTACGGTAGCGCGAGATTTCGTAGACGAGGGCCTTGGGCACGTCCTTGATGACGGCGAAGCCGCCGGCCATGTCGCCGTAGAGGGTCGCGTAGCCCATCGCCATCTAACTCTTGTTGCCCGTCGTGAGCACCATCCAGCCGAACTTGTTGGAGAGGGCCATGAGCAGGTTGCCGCGGATGCGGGCCTGCAGGTTTTCTTCAGCGCTGTTGGGCGCCGTGCCCTCGAACATGCCCTTCAGCGTCGAGAGGCCAGCCTCGAACATCGGCTCGATGGAGGCGACGCGGAACTCGATGCCGAGGTTCTTGGCGACGGCCTTGGCATCGTCGAGGCTGTCCTGCGAGTTGTAGCGCGAAGGCATCGCCACGCCGACGACGCTCTCCTTGCCGAGCGCATCGGCGGCGATACACGCCACGATGGTGGAGTCGATGCCGCCGCTGAGGCCGATGAGTACGCGCTTGAAGCCGCTCTTCTGCACATAGTCGCGGGTGCCGGTGACGAGCGCCTGGTAGACCTCGGCGGCCTTGGGCAGCGGCTCGGCGTGTCGCGGCTTGATCTTGGGGCGCGACGACGGCTTGGGCGCATCGTGGACCGTGATCACCGGCGTCGGCACCGTGCCGTGCGTCTTGCGCAGCAATGGGCTGTGCAGGCGCTGGCGGAAGACCGCCTCGATGTCCAGGTCGACGACGAGCAACTCTTCCTCGAACTGCCCCGCGTGCGCGATGGTCTCGCCGCTGGGGTTGAAGACGGCGCTGCCGCCATCGAAGACCAACTCGTCCTGGCCGCCGACGAGGTTAATGTAGCAGACGTAGAGCGTGTTATCGATGGCGCGGGAGGAGACGAACTTCTCGCGGTAGGCCATCTTCCCGGCGTAGTAGGGCGATGCGTTGATGTTGACGATGACCTGCGCACCGGCGGCGGCCTGGTGGAGCGTT